>NZ_BAAAUT010000072.1:3953-31271 GCF_039534085.1 Planomonospora alba | reverse complement strand
GCGCCCGCGACAGCTCGGCGGCCTGCTCGTCCAGCTGCCGGGCGCGCCGCTGCGCGGTACCGGCGTTGGTGATCAGCCGGACGATCAGGAACCCCATCAGGCCCGCGAACATGGCCAGCGGCGTCAGGAAGTCGAGCGGGTCCACCGCCGTGCCGGACGGGACGGTGAGGATGAGGGAGAGCGGGCCCGCGCAGGCCGCGAGCAGGAAGGCGACGCCCCGGGCGACGGTGAGGTGGCCCTCGGTGGCGGTCTCCCGCGTCTCGGCCGCCGCCGGGTGCAGCGCCGCCGCTCCCACCAGGACGCACCACAGCAGCCAGCCGCTGTTCTCCAGGAGCCCGTTGCTCCAGACCACGCCCTGCTGGTAGGTCAGCGCGTACAGCACGTCGCTGGCGAACATGCCCACCAGGCCCAGCGCGAGCATCGCGTAGGACGGGTTGCGCAGGCCGTGGGTGAACCAGAGCCGGAGCACCAGGAACTGCACGACCAGGTCCGCTGCGGGGTAGACCGCCGCCAGGAGGACCTCCTGGTCGGACAGCGCGCCGAAGCCCCCGTAGGGGTTGAAGTAGACCGTCCAGTAGACGAAGGCCATGCCGAGCAGGATGACCATGGCGTCCAGGGTCGTGCCCGCGTCACGGGTGCCGGCCCCGTTGCCCGGCAGCCGGCCCAGGCCGGCCAGGAGCAGCGGGTAGGCCGCCAGGTAGCTCAGGCCGAGCCAGAGCGGGACCGCGTCGCCGCCTGCGGTCACCGTGTACCAGCCGGCCCAGGTCAGGTCCGCGGCCGTCCAGACCACCGCGCCGGCGGCGATCAGCCGCCACGCCGCCGGGACGGCCGGGCGGCGCGCGCGGACCGCGACGACCGCCGCCACCGCCGCGACGACCGGCACGGCCGTCCGGACGGTCATCGCGATCCCCGCGGGCGCCAGCAGCCCGGCGACGCTCACCAGCAGGCCGAGCGCGGCGAAGACCAGCCAGGCGGGGGGGCGGGTGCGCCGGGCCTCGCCGGTCTGCCTCTCGGCGGAGGCGTCTGGCTGCATGTGGTGCTCTTCTCCTGGTGTGCGGTCCGGTGGGCGGCGGTGCCGGTGCGGGTCAGACGTCGTAGCGGTACAGGTCGTGGGTGCGCATGAGGTCGATCAGCTTGCCGGGGTAGGCCGGGTCGGTGGCGTAGCCGGCCTTGGCGATCTCCCGGGCGAACCGGTCGGGGTCGCCGGTGTGGGCGAACGCCCGGCGGTAGCGGCTGTTGGAGACGAGGAAGTCGCCGTGGTCGGCGAAGGAGTCCGCCGCGGTGCGGTAGGTGCGGAAGGACGCGGTGGTCTTGCCGCAGCCGCCGGATCCGCACTCGGTGGTCGGGTAGTCGCGGCAGCCGGCCGCGCGGCCGGCGGGGCCGCCGAAGCACTTGATGCCGAAGTAGTTGCGGTCCCGGGCGGCCAGCGTGCTCTTGCCCCAGCCGGACTCCAGGATCGCCTGCGCCAGGGTCACCGACGCGGGCACGCCCGTCTTCAGCATGCTCTGCCGGGCGGCGGGGCCCACCTGCCGGATGAACTGCGCCGGGCCCGCCGGGGCGGCCCGCTCGGCGGCCCAGGACGGGGCGGAGCCGGTCGCGGCGCCCGCGGCGGGCTCCGGCACGGGCGCGGGCGCCCGCACGGCGGCGCCCGCCGGTTCCGGGACGGTTGCGGGGGCGGGCTGGGCGGGGGTGCCGGGGAGCCGGCCGGCGGCGGCCGCCACGAGCGTCAGGTCGCACCGGTCGACGGGGGCCGAGCGCACCGCGTAGGCGTCGGGGACGTAACCGCCGCCGTCCAGGCGCAGCCAGGAGCCGGTGGTCCTGACCGTGCCGCGGACCCAGTCGCCGGGGACGCGGCACTCGACGGCGAAGCGGGAGCCGTCGGCGAGTTCGCGCAGCTTCTCGGAGGTGCCGCTGGGCTCGCTCCGCACGGGCAGGGGGTCGCCGCCGGTGCGGACCCGGGCCGTGCCGGGCTCCTCCTCGGCGGAGGCGGGGGTCGCGGGGGTCGCCGCGGTGCCGCCGACGGGGGAGACGGCGTCCAGGAGGGGGAGGGGGTCGGCCGTGACGGGCCTGACGGGAGCCGGGGGGAGCCCGGAGGGGACGGCGTGGGCGGTGCCGCTCAGCGGACCCACCCCCACGACCAGGCATGACAGTACCGCGACGCCGGTGGTGAGCACCCGGCCCAGCCCGCGCCGCGCGGTCGGCTCCAACATAGCGACAACGCTCGGTGACCGAGGATGCACGTTCGGTTGCGCGCCGGGTGCAGATCCGTTGCGCGCACCGGCGGGGGCGCGGGCGCGACCGGGGGAGAGCCACGTCACGACCAGCGGAACAGGGTTGATAACGTTCTGTTTGAGATGAATTGCTCAATGTGACGAGTCTCGGGGTCCTTGGGGGAGGATCCGGCGTGCTAGGGGGACACGTGGGGGGCAGCATGCTGAACAGCGGGGGCCGGCTCGGCCGCACCGCCGCGCGCCCGTCCGACGCCGTGGAGACCACACGGGCGATCCTGGGCCTGCTCGGCGAGCGGTTGCGCGGTTCCGAGGACACCAACGGGATGAACGCCGACACGGTGCTCCTGGCCGGGCTGCGCAGCGTGCCCGGCGTGCTCGGCGCCGAGCTGCGGCCCGCCGACGCCACCCCGCCCGCGGACGGCGAGCGGCTCTGGCCCGCCGGGCCCGGGCGCATGCTCGCGGTGACGCTGGCGCAGGGCCTCGACGGCCAGGGGGTGCCCGAGGCGCTCGCCTGCCTGGCCGCCGCGCTGGACGCGTCCTGGCGCCGGGACGCGGAGTCCCGCGCCGAGGCCCCCTCCCACACCGAGAAACTCGCCGCGGCCAAGACGGAGTTCATCTCCACCGTCGTCCACGACCTGGCCACGCCGATCACGCCGATCCTCGCCTACGCCGGCCTGCTGGCCGACCCGGAGACCGGGCCGCTCACCGGCGACCAGCGCGAGTTCGTGAAGGTCATCGAGCGCAACGCCGTACGGCTGTCGGAGCTCCTCAACGACCTGCCGCTGCTGGCCGACCCCTCCGCCGCCGAGCCCGAGCTGCGTCCGGAGCGGGTGGACCCGATGGAGCTGGTGCGCGAGGTCGTCTCCCAGTTCCGGGCGGGCGCGCTGCACGCCGGGGTCTCCCTGCGCTACCACGCCCGGCCCGGACCGGCGCTGAGCTGCAACGCGGTCCGCATCCGCCGCATGCTCGACATCCTGCTGACGGCCGCCATCACCCGCGCCGGGCCGGGCGACTCCGTCGAGGTCGAGCTGCGGCCCACGGTCGACGGCTGGCTGACCGAGATCACCTGCACACTCTCCGGCGAGGAGGCGAACGTCACCGACCAGGCCGGGCGCGGCGAGGACCCCGCGGGGGAGAAGGCCTGGCCGCGGCTGGGCATGGCCCGCGCCATCGCCGGCATGCACGGCGGCACGCTCCAGCTCGTCGAGGACGGCACGACACGCTCGCAGGTACTCGTGGAACTCCCCTGGGAACCGGCCCACGACCAACGGGAGGGCCGATGAGCCGCCTCCTCGTCGTCGAGGACGACGCCGACACCCTCACCGCCATCCAGGTGCTCCTCGGCCACAGCGGGCACGAGGTGATCCCCGCCACGGACGGCCGCAGCGGCCTGCGCCTGCTGCACCAGCACAAGCCGGACGCGCTGATCCTGGACATCGGCCTGCCCGTCATGGACGGCTGGCAGGTCCTGGAGCGGGTCCGCGACATCAGCGACCTGCCGATCCTGATCCTCACCGGCCGCGGCCAGGAGCGGGAGAAGGTGCGGGGGCTGCGCGCCGGGGCCGACGACTACCTCGTCAAGCCGTTCTCCCGGGGCGAGCTCACCGCCCGGGTCGAGGCGCTGCTGCGCCGGGCGGGCACGGCCTCCTGGGCCGAGGACGTCTACGACGACGGGCTCATCCGGGTGGAGCCCGCGACCCGGACGGTGTTCGTGGAGAACGAGGAGGTGCACCTGACGCCGACCGAGTTCCGCCTGCTCAACACGCTCGTACGGCACGCGGGCAACGTGCTGAGCTCCTCCCAGCTGCTCTCGCTGGTCTGGGACGACCCCACCGGGCTCAGCCCGGAGCGGGTGAAGTTCGCGATCCTGCGCCTGCGCCGCCGCATCAGCTCCGACACCTCCAACTCGCCCATCGAGGCGGTCCGGGGCGTCGGCTACCGCTACCGCCCGCCGGTCCAGCGCCAGGACGGCAAGGACACCCTCTCCTTCCGCCGCTGACGGGCGGCCGCACGGCGCGGCGGGTCAGGCGTCCACGCACCGCCTCGGATGCTCGCCGGGCAGCTTGCCCACGGCCTGGTGGCCCACGCCGGGCGGTGCCCCGGTCTCCCTGCGGGCACAGCCGCGTTCCCTCGGGCGCCGGGCGGTGGCGCGGAACGCGCTCACTCGCCCTCCTCCTGCTCCGCCGCCTCCTCGGGCCTCTGGTCCGAACCGTAGCGCCGGCCGCGCCCGGCCGGCTCGCCGATCTCGTTCGGCTTCGCGCCGAGCCTGGCGGCGCAGGTGGGGATCCGCACCGTCACCGTCGTCCCCTCGCCCTCCCGCGAGCTCAGCTCGAAGGCGCCGGAGTGGTTGGCGACGATGCTGCGCACGATCGACAGTCCGAGGCCCGTGCCGGGGATCGACCGCTCGGTGGCGTTGGAGGCGCGGAAGAAGCGGGTGTCCAGCCGCTGCAGCTCGTCCTCGGGGATGCCGATGCCGGTGTCGGAGACCCGCACCACCGCCTGGTCCTCCTCCAGCGCCACCCGCACGTCCACCCGCCCGCCGGCGGGGGTGAACTTCACCGCGTTGGACAGCAGGTTGACCAGGGCGCGGTCGAGCTGGTTGGGGTCCCCGTCGATCATGAGCGAGCCCGTCGGGCACTCGATGCCCAGCGCGACCTCGGCCTGCTCGGCGGCCGGGCGCATGGACGCGACCGCCCCCTCCGCGACCGCGCACAGGTCGGTCTTCTGCTTGACGGTGCGGAAGGCGCCGGACTCGATGCGCGAGAGCGTCAGCAGGTCCTCGATGAGCAGCCGCAGGCGCGCGGTGTTGCGCTCGATCGCGTCGAGCATGTGCTCCTGCACGGGGTTCAGCTCCCCGGCCTCCTCGTCCTGGAGGATCTCCAGGTAGCCGGAGATGCTGGTCAGCGGGGAGCGCAGCTCGTGGGAGACCGCGGACATGAAGTCGGTCTTGGCCGCGTCCAGGGCCCGCAGCTCCTTGACCAGCTCCCGCTCGCGGCCGTAGAGGCGGGCCTGGTCCAGGCCGCGGCCCAGGTCGGCCCCGACGCTCTTGACGGCCTCGATCTCCTCGGTCGTCCAGGGGGCGCCGGCGCGGGTGACCAGGATCGCGCCGAACAGCTCGCCGCCCGTGCCGAAGGGCGCGAACACGTACTGCAGGTCGCCGAGCGCGCGCAGCGCCCGGGCCGCGGCGTCGGGGACGTAGGGGGGCGGGTCCGCGGTGGAGCCGCTGGAGGCCGCACCCTCCGCGTAGAGCCGCTGGGCCTGGTCGGAGGGCGCGGGCAGCAGGGGGACGGCGCTCTTCTCGGCGATCCTGCCCGCCGTCCACGCCAGCTCGGGAGGGCCGATCCGGCCGTCGCTGACGAGCTGGATGAACACCTGGTCGGCGGGGAGCCGCTCGCCCAGGAGCGTGGCCGCCTCGCGGATGACGGCGTCGGCGTCGAGGGTCTGGCGGATGCGCCCGGCCGTCTCGTACACCACCGCGGCCAGCCGGGCGCGCTCCCGCTCGGCGCGGCGGAGCCGTTCGCTCTCGTCGGCCAGCGAGTTGATGGCCGCGCCCAGCTCGCGGATCTCGGTCGGGCCCTCCGCGGCGGGGACGCGGGCCTCGTGCTCCCCCGCGGCCAGGCGGCGCAGGGTCGCGCGCATGCCCCCCAGCGGGGAGACCAGCGCCCGGTAGGTGCGCACCGAGGTGACCAGGGCCATGACCACCGCGACGACGGCGAAGACGACCACCCCGGCCAGGCCCAGGAGGCGGTTGCGCTGGCTCTCGTCGTACAGCGCCTGGGTCCGGACCGCCAGGTGGCTCTCCAGCGCGTTGGACGCCTGCAGGATCGGCTCGTAGCGGGCCATGAGGCCCGCGGCGTACTCGCGGGCCTGCGCGCTCTCCGGCTCCGCCCGCTCCGCCTCGGCGGCGTAGACGTACCAGTCCTCGACCAGCCGGGCGAGTTCGCCGGCCAGCCGCTGCTCCCGGGGCTGGTCGGACTCGGTGGTCAGGACCTGCAGGAACGGCCGGTAGGAGGTGCGGGCCTGCTCGTAGGAGGTCGGGGGCTGGTCGAACAGCAGGTGGTTGCGGAGTCCCCGGACGGCGTCGCTCATCGTGGAGCGCAGCTTGAAGTTGTTCAGCCGGAGCGGGACGTTGTACTCGACGAGCCGGTCCAGCGCGGCGCCGTGCCGTACGGACTCGGTGGCGGCGACGACGCCGGCCAGCAGGACGAGCGAGACGAGCAGCGCGAAGGCGTGCCGCAGGGTGCTCGCGACACTGCGGTCCGGCCACCTCATCGCCGTTTCCCTCCCGTGGGCCTGCCCTGGGCGGAGAACCCCTCCCGCGTCATTACCCCCCAGACCTGCTGTGTACGGCGCAGCGCCGCGACGATCCCCTGCACGCCCCACCAGGCGTTGAACTGCCGGTACCCGATGTTCTCGGCGAACGCCGCCAGCGCCGCGACGCCGAGGTCGCGCCAGCGGGTGTAGCGGTGGAAGGCGTACTCCTCCACGGCCAGCGCGGTGAACGCCACCAGCAGCGCGTAGCCGTAGGAGGCGAGCATGATCGCACCGGCGAAGGGGAGGTCGATGGCGCCCACCAGCACCCCGAGCGGGACCAGGACGAGACCGCTCAGGCTCACCAGCGGGGCGAGCAGCTCGAAGACCACGTAGTACGGCAGGGCCAGCAGCCCGATGCGCCCGTAGCGGGGGTTGCCGAACATCGCGCGGTGCTTCCACGCCAGCTCGGCCAGCCCGCGCGACCAGCGGCGCCGCTGCCTGCCCAGCACGGCGAGCGTGGACGGCGCCTCGGTCCAGGAGACCGGCTCGGAGACGAAGACGATGCGGTAGTCGCGGTCCTGCTCGCGCATGTGCCGGTGGAGCCGGGTGACCAGCTCGGCGTCCTCGCCGATGGAGTCGGGGTCCAGGCCGCCGATCTCCACGACGGCGTCCCGCCGGAACAGCCCGAACGCCCCGGAGATGATCAGCAGGCCGCCCAGCCGCGACCACCCGGTACGGCCCAGCAGGAAGGCCCGCAGGTACTCGATCACCTGGATGCGGACCAGCCACTGGCGCGGCATGCGCACCGTGACGACCCGGCCGCCGACCACGTCGCAGCCGTTGGCGATGCGGATCACCCCGCCGGTGGCGACGGTGCGCAGCGGGTCGTCGGTGAACGGCTTGGCCACCGACAGCAGCGCCCCCGGGTCCAGGATGGAGTCGGCGTCGACCATGCAGACCAGGGGGTTGCGGGCGAAGTTGATGCCCACGTTGAGCGCGTCGGCCCGCCCGCTGTTGCTCTTGCGGACCACCGTCAGGACCTGCGAGCCGCCGCCCGGCACGTGGACGGAGAGCACCCGGCCGCGGGTCGGGATGTCGTCGGGCACCACCCGGGGCACCTCGACGAGGTCGTACTCCTCGCGCAGCCGGTCGAACGTGCCGTCGCGCGAGCCGTCGTCGACGACGATGATCTCGAAGCTCGGGTACCGCATCGACAGCATCGCGCGCACGGCCTCGACGATGCCCGCCTCCTCGTTGTAGGCGGGCATGATGACGCTGATGGCCGGGTTGAGCGGGTTGCTGTAGACGTCGTCGGCGCCGGCGAAGGCCACGCGCCGGTGGTAGTGGACGGAATCCCAGGTCGCCAGGGCGATGAGCACCAGGTAGCTGGTGTTGACGCACAGGAAGTAGACCATCACCGCGGCGCCGGAGACCGCCAGCAGCCACCGCACGCCCTCCGCGAGCGCCTCCAGCACGCCCGGCACGCCCGCGGCCGCCGCCCCGGCGGCGAGCGCGCCCTCCCTCATGGCGCCGGGGCCGGCCTCGCCGGGTGCCGCCCTTCGGCCAGGGCGAGCACGGCCAGGGCCTCCCGGGCGTGGGCGGCGGCCCGCACGCCCAGCGCCCCGTCGGCGGCCTCGCGCAGGGTCTCCGTGCCGGGCCCGCCGAGCCGGGTGAGCGAGCGGGCCGCGTGGTGCGCGACCCGGTAGTGGTGGTCGGCCAGGAGGGCGCGCAGCGCCGGGACCGCGGCGGGCGCGCCGACGTCCCCCAGCGCACCGGCCGCCTCCGCCCGCACGGCCGTCGGGTAGGTGAGGCCGACCGCGTCGGTGAGCGCGTCCAGGCACGCCGGCGTGCCCAGCCGGCCGAGCGACCGGGCGGCCCGGGTGCGCACGTCGGACGACGGGTCCAGGGTCAGCGCGCGGATCAGCGCCGAGACGGAGCCGACGGAGCCGATGAGCCCGAGCACCTCCGCGGCGATGGCGCGGACCTCCGGGGCGGTGTGGGCCATCGCCTTGGTCAGCGCGGGCCGGGCCGCCGGGCCGATGGCGATCAGCGCCTGGACGACCACGTCGGACGGCACCCGCCCGCCGGCCAGGCAGTCCAGGAGCGGCCCGGCGGCCTGGGGCTCGGCGATCCGGCCCAGCGCCCGCGCGGCCGCGGTCCGCACCTCGGGGTGGCGGTCGGCCAGCAGGCGGGTCAGGTCGGGCACCGCCTCGGCGTGGCGCAGCAGCCCCAGCACGGTGGCGGCGCGGGCCCGCCGTACCGAGCCGCGGCGCGACAGGTCGGCCACGGCGTCGCGGGCGACGCCGCGCTCCTCGAACAGCCGGGTCAGCGCGGCGTTGCCCTGGCCGCTGACCTTGCCGAGCAGGCCGACCGCGCTGGCGCGGACCGCGTTCCACCGGCGCCGGTCCAGCGCCGCCAGCCGCCGCAGCACCTCCTCGACGTCCTCGTCGCCGCCGGTGAGCCGGATCAGCAGGGGCCGGACCTCGGCGGCCAGGCGCGCGTCGCGCCGCTGCCGCGCGCGGCGCACGGACCGTCCCGTGACGATCACCGCCCCCAGCACGCTCACCGCGAGCAGCAGCAGCGCCAGCGTGACGGAGACGAGCTGGACCGAGGTCACGCCCGCGCCCTGGTCAGCACGGACTGCACCCGGTCGGCCAGCACCCGCGGGCTGAACGGCTTGACGATGTAGTCGTCGGCGCCGGCGGCCAGCCCGACCGACACGTCGCTCTCCTGGGCGCGCGCGGTCAGCAGGATGATCGGCAGGTCCGCGGTCTGCTGGTCCCTGCGCAGCTCCCGGCAGACGTCGATGCCGGACATGCCGGGCATCATGACGTCCAGGAGCACGATGTCGGGAAGCTGGTCGCGGACCTTCCCCAGCGCCGACCGGCCGTCCCCCACCGGGACGACGGTGTGACCGCTCTGCCGCAGCTTGAAGACGATCAGGTCACGGATATCGGGGTCGTCTTCGGCGACGAGGACGATGGCCATCGCGTCAGTTCACCTCCCACAGTGAGTCCACGGCTCTCTTGACGTCGGCTCGCCGGAACGGCTTGGGGAGGACGGCGTCGGCGTTGATGTCGAGGAGGTCCTCCGCGTCGAGGACGGATGTGACGACGATCCTGCAGCCGCGGGTGCGCGGATCGGCCTGCAGCGCGCGGGCCACCTGCCTGCCGTCGACTCCCGGCAGGCGTATGTCGAGGACCACCAGGTCCGGAGGGTCGGTCACGGCCAGCAGGAGACCGAGCTCCCCGTTGTCGGCGGTCCGGACCTCGCACCCCAGGCCGCTGAGGTGACGCCGCAGCAGATCGCAGACGTCCTGCTCGTCCTCGATGACCAGTACTCGAGGCTGCACCAGCGTCCCCCACCCGATATCGGCCCCCTGACCCGGGGCCGCCCGTCCGGACGCGCCCAGGATCGAGATGCGAACCGGACCCCCCTGCCCGGACACCTCATTTCGGAATGTTACCAACCGAATTCATTACGTGGTGATCGGGTGCTCCGGTGAAGATCGCTCCCGAAAAGCACCCGGGCCGCACCTTCAGGCGGCCGCCCCACTGCCGAATGTCGGAGTGGCGACCCGTGCCTCCGGACGGAGACGGGAGGAGCCCACGTCAGGGATTGACGAGTGGATCGCTCAACGGATTGAGGAGAGACGGAAGATGCGGGAGTTCGAGGCGATCGTCCGGGAGGTCGATCCGCGCTGGATACGCGAGATGCGCGTGTTCGCCCTGCAGTACGAGGAGGAGCGGCACCGGGTCCGCTCCTCGTGGATCCCGGCCTCGGTGGACGACGAGACGTGGTTCGAGCTGTATCTCACGGCGACCAGCGTCGAGCAGGACATCGCGCTCATCTGAACGCGTGACGACCATGACCGACGACAAGCACTTCACCCGGCCCGCGCGGCCTGACGCGGCCCCACCGGGCTCCGCCGCCACCCCCCGGAGCGACGGCGACCGGGCCTGGACGCTGCTGATGCGCCGCCGCTTCGCGGGCCTGCCCGAGCAGGTGGGCCAGGCCCGCCGCTTCGTGGCGCTCGCGGTCGGCGACCGCGCCGCGGCCGAGCAGGCGGTCCTGCTCACCTCCGAGCTGGCCACCAACGCCGTGCAGCACACCGGCAGCGGCGCGGACGGCTTCTTCGAGGTCAGCGTCTACCTCGTCGGCGGATCCCTCCGGGTGGAGGTCGCCGACGCGGGCGGCACGGCCGGGGCCCCGCGGGTGCGCCGGCCGGACCCCGACGCCGAGCAGCTGCCCGGCGGGCGGGGGCTGGCCATCGTGGAGCTGTGCGCGGCCCGCTGGGGCCAGTCCGGCGACGCCTCCGGGCGCGTGGTCTGGTTCGAGCTGCCCCAGGACTGACGCCCGCCCCGTCCCTCCCCGATCGACCCGGCCGCCCGTGCCCGCCCGGCCGGTCTCCACCCGCCGCCCCGGCGGCGCATCCATCCACCATGAGGAAGAACCCCACCATGTCCCGTCTGCACAACCTCGGAGTCGGCAAACGGCTCGGTCTGTCCTTCGCCCTGGTGGCGCTGCTCATCGCCGTCGCGGTCGGCTCCGGCTGGTGGGCGCTCGACCGCCAGGACGACATCGCCACCCGGCTGGACCAGCTCGAACAGGTCGAGGACGACATCCAGACCTTCACCTACCACGTCGCCGACCTCACCGGCTGGCAGGCGCTGGTCGCCGCCGACGCCGGCACCGCCATGGGCGGCGAGGCCGCGACCCGGCCCGACTCGATGAACCGCGAGGGCGAGCTGGACAGCAAGAAGGCCCTCTTCAAAGCCCTGGACGACACCCACGCCGAGCACCTGACGGCGGCCGAGCGGGCGCAGTTCGACAAGCTCGAGCCCGCCTGGGAGCAGTTCTTCGTCGAGGACGACAAGGTCATGGAGCTGCTCGCCCAGAACACGCTGGAGTCCCGCACCGCCGCCATGGAGAGCATCAACGGCGGTCCCGCCAGCGACGCCTGGGTCGTGGGCGTCGAGACCGGCGCGGCGCTGCAGAAGTCCATCAGCGAGCGCATCACCGCCCTGCGGGCCGAGGCCGCGCAGGTCGACGCCACGGGCGAGCGGGTCCTGCTGGGCACGCTGATCGTGGCGCTGCTGGTGGCCGTGGTCGCCAGCGTCTCGGTGACGCGCTCCATCGTGCGCCCGCTCGGGGTGCTCGTCGCCACGCTGGGCCGCCTGTCCACCGGTGACCTGACCGCGCGCTCGGGCCTGGACCGGCGCGACGAGCTCGGCCGGGTCAGCCAGGCGCTGGACCGCTCCATCGAGGTCATGCACGCCAACACCTCCTCGCTGGCCTCCTACGCCGAGTCCATGGCCGGCTCCGCCGCGACCCTGTCGCGGGTGTCGGAGCGCATCGCCGCCTCCGCGGAGGAGACCAGCGCCCAGTCCGGCGTGGTGGCCTCCGCCGCCGCCGAGGTCTCCCACAACGTGGAGGTCGTGGCCACCGGCGGCGAGCAGATGAGCTCGGCGATCGCGGAGATCTCCCAGAGCACCTCCGAGGCCGCCAGGGTCGCCGCCGAGGCGGTCGAGGTCGCCGGGAGCACCAACGCCCTGATGGCGCAGCTGGGCGCGTCGTCGGCGGAGATCGGCGACGTGGTCAAGACGATCACCTCGATCGCCGAGCAGACGAACCTGCTGGCACTCAACGCCACCATCGAGGCCGCCCGGGCCGGCGACGCCGGCAAGGGCTTCGCGGTCGTGGCCGGCGAGGTCAAGGACCTGGCCCAGGAGACCGCCAAGGCGACCGAGGACATCGGCCGCCGGGTGCAGGCCATCCAGTCCGACGTCGCCGGCGCCATGGAGGCCATCGACCGCATCAGCGCCATCACCGGCCGGATCGACACCCACCAGGCGGCCATCGCCGCGGCGGTGGAGGAGCAGACCGCCACCACCAACGAGATGAACCGCAACGTCGCCGAGGCCGCCACCTCCAGCAACGAGATCGCGGCCAACATCGCCGGGGTCGCCCGGGCGGCCGCCGTCACCACCGAGGGCGTGGAGGAGTCGCGCCGGACCGCGGACGAACTGGCCGGGATGAGCCGCTCGCTGCACGAGCTGATCACCCGGTTCCGGATCTGATCCCGCCGGGCCGCCCTCGCCGGGCGGCCCGGACGCGACGAGGCCGCCGCCGGAGACATCCTGGCGGCGGCCTCGTGGTTTCCCGCGGGGGACGGGGCGGGGGGTGTGCGGAGGGGATCGTCTGACGGGTCAGCGGCGCGCGCGGACCAGCCGGGCGGCGAGCAGGCGCACGCCGGCGTAGCAGCCGGTGGCGCCCAGCAGGAGCAGGGCGAAGACGAACCCGGCCGGGACGAACGGGCCCTCCGCGCCGTCGGCCGCCAGGACGTGGTCGGCCACCAGGGGCGCCGGGGCGGACGCGCCCGGGGCCGGGGTGGCAGGGGTCGTGGGGGTCGCGGTGGGCGCGGGGGCCTGCTCCCGGGCGGGGGCGGCGCTCGTGGCCGGGGTCGAGGTGCCGGTCGCCGCGGGGGCGGCCCCGGACCGCGCGGCCGGTGCGGCGGCGGTCCGCTCCGGAGCCGGGGCGTCCGCCTCCGTGCTCCTGGCCGCCGTCTCCGCCGTGCTCCCGACGGAGGTCTTCGCCGAGGTCTTCGCGGGGGCCTTCACGGGGGCCTTCACGGGGGTCTCGGACGCGGCCTTGGCTGTGCTCCCGGCGGACGGCTTCCGGGTGGGCTTCACGGACCCGGACTTCTTCGCCGCCGTCGGGGACTCCGCGGCGGGCTTCGCGGCGGGCTCCGTGACGGGTGCGGCCGGGTCGTCGTCCTGCACGGCCCAGGCGCCGGTGGCGAACGGCACCGGGTGGTCCTTCCTGCCCACGCCCTTGCCCCACTTGGTGACGACGTAGTCGACCTCGATGTGGCCCAGCCCGCCGTTGCCGTCCACGCCCAGGGTCTCGGCGTTGAACTGCCCGCCGGTCAGCTCGGCGAAGGTCTTGGCGTCCAGGTCCAGCATCACGCCCCGGTCAGAGGGGATGCCCGGGCCGCGGTCGCCCACGAAGAACGGCGCCTTCCTGCCCTTGTAGAGCACATAGCCCTCGGTCATCAGCGGCCAGGAGGGGGAGGCGGCCAGGCCCTTCTGCATGGGCTTGCCCGAGGCGGGCAGGCCGGTGTCGCCGTTGCGGCCCGAGGCGTCGTCCCAGTAGTAGGAGGCGGTCGTCGACCCCTTGAGCATCACCTGCGCCTGCCGGGCCTCGGCGGAGGCCGGGCCTGCCACGGCGGAGGCCGTCCCGGCGGCCAGCGACAGGCCCAGGACCGCGTTCAGCGGGCGGCGGGCGAGGCGGGCGGTGAACGTCATGGAGAACGCGGGTCCTTACCGACGGGGACAGAGGCGTCCGGCCGTGGTGCGTAGCCGGCGCGGGCCGCCGTGACGGCCGCGTACCCCGAGTAAGCCGGGGCGACGTAGCGGATCCAGTGCAGCGGGGGTGCAGCCCGGTTGCGGGCGGCGGGAATCGTTAATCCCGTCGGTCCCGGTGTCCCTGCGGGCGGCCGGAGCCCGCGGTCGCGCCCGCCCGGAGGGGAGCCGGCGGGGCGGCGGACGCCCGCCGGATCGGCCCGGGAGCACCGCGTAGAACGTCATGATGATCTCTGGTTTCGGTCGCTTCGGTCGCTTCGGTCGCGGTCCTCCCGTCCGGGGGGGCGCGGCGACCGGCAGCGACCGGCGGCCGCTTCGGTCGCTGCGCTTCGGTCGCTGATGAACGCGCAGGTCAGCGGCCGTTTCAAAGGTCTCCAGCGACCGAAGCGACCGGGGTTCCGGTATATGACCGGAATTTACTCACGCGCGTGCGCGTCATAGACCCGGACCTTCAGTCGCTTCAGTCGCTTTTCCGGTTGCGAAACCGGCCGTGACCTCGGGTTTCATTCCAGCGACCCGAGGCAGCGACCGAAGCGGCTCAGTCGCTGCGCCCCGGGTTCGGTCGCTCGACGGTCGCTCACCGGTCCCACGGCGGCCCGCCGGGTCCCGCCGGCCGGTCCGCCGCGCCCGGTCACCCAGCCCCCACCTCGCCCGACGACGATCACGGGCCCGTCTTCCCGCACCGGCGCGGGCGGGTCCGCTAGCCTGTGCTGAAGTTCGGATCTTCAGTCGCTTCAGTCGCTTCGGTCACTGCGTGAGCGACCGCCCCGGCGGGAGACCCGGACGCCGACCGGATCGGCCAGCGCACGGAGGGATGAGGTGAACCCGCCACAGGAGGATCTCCACCGGTCCATGCCGCGCCGCGAGCCGGCGGCGGTCGCCCGCTGGTGCGCCGCACAGGGCTGGCCCGTCCACCCGCTCGCCCCCGGGCGGAAGACCCCGGCGGGCAACTGCCGCTCCTGCCAGGAACGGGACCACGCCCCGGCGGACTGCCCCTGCGTCCCGGCCGGGCGCTGGTGCCACGGCTTCCACGCCGCCACCACCGACCCGGGGCTGATCGCCGCCTGGTGGGGGGCCAACCCCGGCTTCGGGGTCGGCGTCGCCTGCGGCCCGGCGGGCCTGGTCGTCCTCGACGTCGACGCCCACCCCGCCCCGGTGCCCGCGCGCGACCGCATCCTGCCGGGCATCCCCGTCCACGACGGGGTCGACCTCACCGGCCTGGAGAACGGCTTCCACACGCTCGCGCTGCTGGCGGCGCTGCGCGGCGCCCCCGACCCGGCGCAGGACTCCGGAACGCTGCGGGTCCGCACCCCCTCGGGCGGCCTGCACGTGTGGTACCGCGCCGAGGGCGCCGGCCCCTTCCTCTGCTCGGTGGGCTCGGCCGCCGGCACCGGCCGGGCCCTGGCCTGGCAGGTCGACGTCCGGGCGGGCGGCGGCTACATCATCGCCCCCGGGACCAGGACCGGCGACGGCGCCTACACGCCCCTCGGGGAGTGCCGCAGGCCCGCCCCGCTGCCGCAGTGGCTCGCCCGCGAGCTCACCAGGACCGGGCACCGCGCCGGGCCCGCGGGCGAGCAGGCCTGCGCCCCGGACGCGGCCCCCGCGGTGCCGCCCCGGGCCCGGCAGGCCGTCGTGCGGGCCGGCGGGGGGCGGCGCGGTGCCGCCCGCGCCCTCGACGCGGTCCTGGCCGAGGTCGTCGCGTGCGCCGCCGTACCGGAGGGCGCGGGCTTCAGCGGCAAGCTCAACACGGCCGCCTACACCGCCGGCGGCCTCGTCGCCGCCGGGCACATCCCGCGGGCGGAGGCCGAGCGGCTGCTCGCCGAGGCCGCCGCCCAGGCCCGCCCCGGCCAGGACCGGCGCTGCGCCCAGATCATCCGCAGCGGCATGGCGGCCGGGGCCCGGCGCCCGCTTCACATCAGAGGACGCTCATGAATCCCTCACCAGGGCAGGGGGGTTTCGACCCGGCCGCGGTCGCCCAGCAGATGCTCGACCTGCCGCTCCCCGCCACCGCGCCCGCCGGGCCCGCGGCCCGCGCCACGGCGGAGCCCCGGTTGCCCCGCCTGCCGGCCGAGGCGGGCCCCGGAGCGGACCCGGCGGCGGGCTCCGGGGACGTCACCGCCGAGGGCCTGCTGCCGGACTCGCTGTCCGACCGCGGCAACGCCAAGCTGTTCGTGCGCCTGTACGGCAAGGACTTCCGGCACGTGCCCGGCCTGGGCTGGTACCGCTGGGCCGGGCACCGCTGGGAGCTCGACGAGAGCGACACCGTCGTGTGGGCGGCGGGGGAGATGGCCGAGAACATCGCGGTGACCGACCCCCGCGGCGTCTTCACCGAGCGGGACCTGCGCCGCCACCGGCGCCGCTCCCTGTCCACCTCCGGGATGAAGGCCCTGCTGACCCAGGCCAAGGCCGCCCCCGGCATGGTGCTCGGCGCCGAGCTGCTGGACGCCGACCCGTACGCGCTGTGCACGCCCGCCGGCGTCGTCGACCTGCACACCGGGGTCATCACCCCGCCCGACCCGGCCCGGCACTTCCACTCGCGCTCCACCACGGTCTCGCCCGAGCGCATGCCCACCCCCCGCTGGGAGCGCTTCCTCGGCGACATCTTCGGCACCGACGCCGAGGGCCGGCAGACCATCGACTTCCTGCACCTGCTGCTCGGCTACTCCGTCACCGGCGACGTCGGCGCCCAGGTGCTGCCGTTCCTGTACGGCCAGGGCAAGAACGGCAAGTCGGTGCTGCTGGAGGTGATGCTGCAGCTGCTGGGCGACTACGCCGACGCGGCCCCGCCGGGCTTCCTCATGGCCAAGACGTTCGACGGCCACCCCACCGACCTGGCCGAGCTGCACGGCCGGCGCATCATCGTCTGCTCCGAGCTCAAGCCCGGCGACAAGTTCGACGAGGCCCGCGTCAAGCTGCTCACCGGCGGCGACAAGATCAAGGCCCGGCGGATGCGCCAGGACTTCTTCTCCTTCGACCCCACCCACCACCTGTGGCTGCTGGGCAACCACCGCCCCGAGGTCTCCAGCGGCGGGTTCGCGTTCTGGCGGCGCATCCGGCTGATCCCGTTCGAGCGGGTCGTCTCCGAGGAACGCAAGATTGACAACCTGGCGCGTGTCCTCGTACAGGAGGAGGGACCGGGCATTCTCGCGTGGCTGGTCGACGGCGCCCGCCGCTACCTGGCAGGGGAGAAGGACCTGAGCGGGCCGCAGCGGGTACGGCTGGCCACCGACGCCTACGCGGAAACGGAGGACCACGTGGGGCGCTTCATCTCCGAGGCGTGCAAACTCGATGCCGGCATGAGAGCAGAGCAGGCCCACCTGTACACCGAGTACGCGCGCTGGTGCGGTTTCGAGGGCGCCACCCCCGTGTCCGCCCGCGCGTTCGCGGCCCGCGTCCGCGAGGCCGTGGGGCTGTCCTCGCCCCGGCAGATGGTCCTGTCCAACTCGCGCAAGTACTACCCGGGGATCGGCCTGATCTCCGACCTTCACGCCGAGGAGGAAGGCGCGTGAGTGCGCTGATCGACCCCGAGGATCTCGTCCACGAGACCGAGCTCGTCTGGCTGGAGGACATCGAGCCGCTCGACTACGTCCGCCAGTCGCTGGACCGGCTGCCCAGCCGCAAGCGCAAGCCGCCCTACCACCGCGACGGCCGCATGGTCGGCTACGCGATCATCGGACCCGAGGCGAAGGCGTCGGCGGCCTCCGGCACCTTCCGCCGCCGGGTGTTCTGGCTGCTGCCGCACGACCGCGACCAGCAGCCCGACGGCCTGTACGCCACCGGCGCCCCCTCCGAGGCCGTCGACCCCCGCACCGTGGCGCCGAAGGTCGCCGGCTACAAGACCGAGCGCTCCGAGGGCGGACCCGCCTCCGAGGCCATGCTCGAACTCGGCCGCACCCTGCCCAAGGCGTGAGGCCCGTCCGGGCGCGTGCCCCGGCGGACGCGCCGGGACGCGCACCCGGGGGCCGGGCGCGCGTCCAAGCGTCCGGAGGCGCCCGGTCACGCGAACGGCAGGGTGAAGGAGAAGACGCTCCCCCTCCCCGGGGAGGATTCGGCCCACATGTCGCCGCGGTGCCGGGCGATGATGCGGCGGGCGAGGTTGAGGCCCATCCCGGACCCCTGGTAGGTCCCGGTCGTGTGCAGCCGTTCGAACGGCCTGAACAGCTGCTCCGCCTGGTCCGGGGGGAACCCGGCGCCGTCGTCCCGGACGTAGTAGGCGGTGCGGCCGCCCGCGCCCGGCCTGCTGCCCACCTCGATGTGCGCGGCGGCCCGGTCGCGGGTGGAGCCGATCGCGTTGTCGAGCAGGGTGAGCATCACCTGCCGGAGCAGGTCGGGATCGCCGCGGCAGGGCGGCAGCTCGGCCAGCTCGAACCGGATGTCGCGCGCGTCGCGGTGCGCGGCCAGGTCGTCCCAGACCTCGCGGGTGAGCGCGGCCAGGTCCACGGTCCGGGGGTGGAACCCGCCGCGCCGCAGGCGGGAGAACGCCATCAGGGCGTCGATGAGGTCCCCCATCCTGGCCGTGTTGCGCCGGATCCGCTCCAGGAAGCGGGCCGTCTCCTCGGGGGGCATCCCGTCCGGGACCTCCTCGGCGAGGACCTCCGCGTACCCGTTGATGGCGGCCAGGGGGGTGCGCAGGTCGTGGGAGACGCTGGCGGCGAGCAGTTTCAGCTCCTCGTTCACGGCCCGCAGTTCCGCGGCCTGGCCGGCGTAGCGCGCGGTCAGGCGGCGCAGCCGCCGCTCCCCCCGCCGCCGCCGGTGGGTGGTGACGCTCACGGCGGCGGCGACGGCGAGGCCGGCCGCGCCGCCCGCCAGCAGCACGAGCCCGAACCGCCGCTGGACCTCGTTCGCGCCGGTGTACATCTCCTGGTGGGGGGCCTCGGTCACCAGCCGCCAGTCGGTCGTCCCGATCGGGACGGAGGTGTAGCGCCGCTGCGCGCCGCCGGAGCGGTAGTCGCCCTCCGGGTGCCGCTCCAGCGCCGCGGCGAGCTCCGGGTCGAGCCGGGACAGCGGGGTGACCTCGGGGCCGAGGACCGCCGTGGCCGCCACGATGTTCCCGGCCCGGTCGACGCAGTACGCGTTGCCGTGCGGGGGGACGACGGCCCGGTCCAGGTAGACGCCGAGCGGGCTCTCGGAGGCGACGAACCCGCCGCTGAAGATCCGCTCACCGTACGGCGTGCGGAACGGCACGGCGATCGCGATGAGCGACTCCTCGATGATCGGGGACATGTAGACGTTGGTGACGACGGCCGCGTGCCGCTGCACGGCCGGACGGACGTACCGCAGGCCGGCCGACAGGTCGCGCCCGGCCAGGCCGGGGACCTCGGGGGAGACCCGCATGACGCGGCCGCGCCCGTCGATCAGGACCGTCACCCGGTACCCGAACGCGGCCCCGAACAGCTCGAACTCCCGCTGGCCGACGTCCGCCCCGGCCAGGAGCCGTTCGGCGTCCTCGCGTTGCCGGCGCGCGGTGCGGTCCAGGTAGATCTCGGTGAACTCGGCCGCCACCCGGGTGCGCTGGGTGAGGCCCTGGTCCGCGGCGCTGCGCTGCAGCCGGCCGATCCACACCCACGCCGCCGCTCCGACCGCCACCAGCAGCAGCCACACCACGGGGGCGAGCAGGACGGCGAAGCGGTCGCGCAGCACGTACCGCTCCGTGGGCCCGGCACCCGGGTCGACCGCCGGATCCCCGACCGGACCCACCGCCGGATCCCCGGCCGTGCCGCCGGCGTGCGTACCTGTCCCGGTCACCCCCGACCCCCTGGTCCGCTCCCCCTGCGGGTCCCCTGCCCGCCTGCGGCCGGATTACCGGTCCGGCCGCAGGCCGGCCGGTGCGGTGCGGGGAGCGGCGGCTGCGGGACGCTCAGGTGAGGGTGGGGTGCCAGGGGGCGGCGGCCAGCAGACCGGGGACGCGGTCGGCGGGCACGGGGCGGCAGAACAGGTGGCCCTGGGCGAGACGGGCGCCCAGGGTGCGGAGCAGGTCGGCCTGGTCGGGGGTTTCGACGCCTTCGACGATGGTGGTCAGGTCCAGGCTGGCCGAGATGTCGAGGATGGCCTTGGTGAACGCGCGGGTGCGGTGGTGGTCGGTGTGGGCGGGGGAGGTGGTGAAAGAGCGGTCGATCTTGAGGATGTCGACGGGCAGGGTGGGCAGGTAGGCCAGGGAGGAGTAGCCGGTGCCGAAGTCGTCCAGGGCGATGCGGACGCCGCTCTCGCGCAGGCGGGCCAGGGCGGCGGTGAGGCGGGCGGTCTGGTCGGGGGTGGTGGCCAGCAGGGTGTTCTCGGTGATCTCGAGGATGAGCGCGTGCGGGGGCAGGCCGGCGGCCCGCAGGGCGGCGGCGACGGCGCCGGGGAAGGCGGGGTCGCGCAGCTGGCGGCCGGAGACGTTGACGGTGACGGCGGTGCGGTGGGTGCGGTGCCAGGCGGCGGCGTCGGCGGTGGCCCGCGTCAGGACCCAGTGGCCGAGCTCGGTGATCAGGTCGGTGGCCTCGGCGATGGGGATGAAGGTGCCGGGGCCGATGGGGGTGCCGTCTGCGGGGTGCCAGCGCAGGAGGGCTTCGACGGCGGTGGGGGCGCCGGTGGCCAGGTCGATGATCGGCTGGTAGGCGAGGGTGAGCTCGCCGCGGCTGCGGGCGTGGCGCAGGGCGTGGGCCAGGTGGACGTGGCGCAGGTGGCGGGTGCGCAGGTCGGGGCTGAAGCGGACGGCGCGGTTCTTGCCGGTGGTCTTGGCGGCGTGCAGGGCCAGGTCGGCGTCGCGCAGGGCGTCGGTGGGGCTGTGGGTCGGGGTGCCGGTGAGCAGGCCGATGCTGGCGGTGAGGTGGATCTCGCGCTGGTGCAGGTGGTAGGGGGCGCGTAGGGCGGTGAGGATCTGGTCCGCCAGGTGGGCGGCGGCCCGGGGGGCGGCGCCGGTGAGCAGGAGGGCGAACTCGTCGCCGCCGAGGCGGGCGAGGGTGCGGCCGGTGCGGGTGGCCTCGGGGGGCGTGCCGTCGCCGTCGCCGTCGCCGGTCCCGGTGCCGGCGGGGAGGACGGGGGTGTCGGTGAGGGCGCGCAGGCGGTGGGCGACGGTGAGGAGCAGGTCGTCGCCGACGGGGTGGCCGTAGGCGTCGTTGACGTCCTTGAAGTCGTCGAGGTCGAGCAGGAGCAGGGAGGGGGCCGGGGGGCCGGGGTCGGCGAGGGCGGCCTGGAGGACCTCGGTGAACAGGGCGCGGTTGGCCAGGCCGGTGAGGGGGTCGTGGCTGGCGCGGTGGGCGAGGCTGCGCTGGAGGAGTTCCTGGTGGTGGAGGGTGTCGGCGAGCCGGTGGGCCTGGACGGTGAGGCGGCCGGCCTGCCGATCGAGGGTGCGGGCGCGGTCCTCGGCGAGGTGGGCGACGAGGTTGAGGCGCAGGACGAGCAGGACGGCCAGCAGCACGGTCAGCACGATGACGGTGGTGCCGTCGTAGGAGCCGGCGCGGTCGTGCCCGGTGATCACGATGCCCGCCCCGGCCGTCAGCGGGCCGAGCGAGGCCAGCGCCAGGAACACCGTGATCCGCGCCCGGCCGGAGACGACGGGGGTCGTCACCTGCTGCGTGCCCGCCACGCTCGGGTGCAGCGCGGAGCCGCCCACCAGGACGGCCCAGCCCAGCCAGCCGACCATGGAGACGGCGCCGGCCGGCCGGTTCGCGGCCAGGGCGAGCAGGTAGGCCGCGTCCGCGACGAACAGGGAGACGTAGGAGGCGCTGAGCAGCACCAGCCACGGCGCCCGCCCGTTGTCGGAGGCCATCCGCAGGACCATGCCCAGCAGGAACAGGTCGATGACGGGCGTGGAGAGCGCGAAGGCGAGCTCCGCGCCGGAGTAGCCGCTCCGGTCGATCACCGGGTTGATGAAGAAGGCCCAGAACGGCAGGGCCACGCCGACGGTGATGATCGCGCCGTCCAGCAGCCCGGCCCGGCGCGAGCCGCTGGTCCGCAGCCCTATCAGCACCAGCGCGGTCAGGCCCAGGCCGTACGTGACCAGGGTGCTGACCTGGTAGAGGTGCCGGAACAGGGGGATCTCCAGCCAGGTCCAGCCGACGCCCCAGAACGCCGCCGACCCCACCCAGGCGAGCGTGACGGTCACGCCGATCAGCCGCCAGGCCCACAGGCGGCCCAGGCCGTTGCGGCGGATCCCGGCGATGACGGCCGCCGCGGACGACCCCTGGATCACCACCCAGCACAGGGCGTCCAGGACGGGCGAGAGGGCGGACAGCAGCGGCGCGGCCAGGGTCAGCGCGCCGCCCGCCAGGAGGTACGCCGGCCAGCCGTACGGCGCGCGGATCGGGCGCGCGCCGCCGGTCGGGGTGACTCCACGGGATGTCCGGCTCATGGTCTTCTCTTGTCCGCCCGGCGGGCGGATCTCCTCGTCGCCCGGGCGGAGGGTCGTCGGGCCCGCCCCCGCCGGCCTCCGCCCGGCGGGGGCGGGGGCGGGGCGGCCGGGGTACGGGGCGGTTCGGTCGGCGGGTGGACGGACGGACGGGCGGGTGGACGGCGGCCCGGCGGACGGGCCGCCGGGCCGGACGGGGACCGCCCGGGGAGGCGGTGGCCGGGAGACCCGCCCTACGGCTCCGGCCGGTCCGGCGCTCCGGACCCGCCGGGGCGCAGCATGCGGCGGAGCGCGGCCAGCGTCTCCTCGTTCGGCGAGGCGGCCTCGCGGTTGGCCGCCTGCAGCTCGCGGAAGATCTCCTCGCGGTGCACCGGCACGGACCGCGGCGCGCGGATGCCGATCCGGACCACGTCTCCCCGGACGTCGAGCACGGTGACGACGACGTCGTCACCGATCATCAGGCTCTCCCCCGAGCGGCGGGTCAGCACCAGCACGCGCGCCTCCTTCTGTCACCGCTGCTTCACCGGGGGTACCGGCAGCCTAACCGATCTCAGGCGGATACCAGCGGAGCCCGGACCGGCAGGTCCGAACCGCTGAGCACGGTCTGGACGGCCCGGCGGGTGCGGGTGTCCACCACGATCGGGGCCAGCAGGTTGGCGGTGGCCTCGGTGATCGAGCCCGGCGCCGTGACGATGAGCAGCACGAGCAGCTCCGCGGTCTGGTCCACGCCGAGCATGTCCAGGGTCGCGTCGTCGATCTCCGGCTCGTAGGACGGGAAGAACGGGTGCGGCGAGATGACCAGGAAGCGCAGGTCCGGGTCCTCCAGCGAACGCAGGGAGTACAGCAGGCCGTCCTCGTCGACGCGGACGAGCACGAACCGGCGGTTGCCCGCGAAGCCCGGCATCGGGCAGACGAACTCGATCGACGGCAGGTCGCCGCCGGTGGTGCCCGCCGGGGCAGCGGTGTCTGCGTTCATCGGGCGGTCCTTAACAGAGATCACTTCAGGAAGTCCACGAGAGAGGGCTGCACGACCCGGGCCGTCGCCGCCAGCGCCGCCTGGTAGGCGGTCTGCTGCAGGGTCAGCTCGGTGATCGTCTTGGGCAGGTCGATGTCCTCGATGTCGGACAGCTGGGTCTTGAGGCTCAGGATCCGGGCGTCGGCGGTGTCGCGCATCTGTGTCACGCGATTGTAACGGGCACCGACGTCGGCGACCTCGGTCTGCATGGCGTCGATGGCCGTGTCGAGGCGGCCCAGGTCGCCGCCGAGGGCCGACGGGTCGTTCCTCAGGTGGTCGGCGATGTCGGTCAGCACCTTGAACAGCTGCGTGTCGCCGGTGCCGAAGACCTTCTCGCCGTCGGAGTTGACCGCGATCTTGGTGTTGTCCCCGATCGTGCGGAGCACCTCGCCGCCCTGGCCGAGGTGGGTCCCGTTCTCGTCGTAGGCCAGCGAACCGGACGCGGCGCCGCCGAAGACGGGCCGGCCCAGGTAGGTGGTGTTCGCCACGCCGATCAGCGAGTCCCGGATGTGCTCGATCTCGGTGGCCAGCGCGGTGCGCGCGCTGACCGAGCCGCCGGCGCCGGACGACATGCCCTGCAGCACCAGCTCCCTGGCCCGGTTCACCTGGCTGTTGGCGCTGGTCAGCGCGGTGTCGATGGTGCCGAGCCAGCCCAGGCCGTCGTCGGCGTTGCGCAGGTACTGCTCCTGCGTGCGGATGTCGCTGCGCAGGGACAGCGCCGAGGTCGTGCCCGCGGGGGAGTCCGACGGCCGGGCGAGCTGCTTGCCGCCGGACAGCCGCACCTGCAGCTCCTCCAGGCGGGAGACGTTGCCCTGCAGGTTGTTGAGAACCCTGGTGGAGATGGAGCGCTCGGTAACGCGCATGTACGTCATAGGTCATCAGCCCCGGATCATGCCGAAGAGGGAGTCGAAGGTGCTGTTGATCGTGTTGATCACCTGCGAGGCGGCCTGGTAGGCGCGCTGGTAGAGGAGCATGTTCGCCATCTCCTCGTCCAGGCTGACGCCCGACTGGGCGGCGCGCTGCGCGTCGTTGTTCTGCGCCACGGTGGCCTGGATCGCGGTCCTCCGCTGCGCGGCCTGGGAGGCGACGCCCAGCGCGGTCACGGCCTCCCGGTAGTACCGGTCGGGGCCGCCGGCGGCCGTGGCGAGCTCCGCCAGGGCGTCGGCGTTGCCGGCGTCCAGGTTCCCGGTGGGCGGGAGCGGGTTGCCGTCGCCGTCGGTCCTAGGGGTGGGCGCCACGGACGAGGCCGCGACCTTCGCCGGGTCGCCGATGCCGACGGTGATCGTCGCGGCGGTGATCGCCGTGCCGGTCGTGGCGGTGAAGAAGTCGCCGCCCGCGGCGCCGTTCAGGTCGTAGCCCCTGGCGTGCTGGGTGTTGACGGTGGCGGCGAGCCTGCCCGCCACCTCGTCCAGCCTGGCCGTGTACTCCGGCAGGACCGTGTTGAGCGAGTGCAGCGAGGAGGCGAGCTGGCCGGAGGTGACGCCGGCGTCGGCGCCGGTGTCCTTCCACTGCAGGGCGACCGGGTTGGACGGGTCGGCCATCACGTCGCGCATCGAGCCGGCGCCGGCCACCTTCAGCTCCCGGAAGGCCGCCCCCTCGACCAGCTTGGCGCCGCCGAGGTAGACGTCGACCGCGCCGTTGTCCAGGCTCTTGGAGGTGGCGCCGGTGAGCTCGGCGAGCCGCAGCACGAGGCCGTCGCGCTCGTCGGCGAGCTCGTTGGCGGGCAGGCCCGCCGCGGTGGCGCGCACGATCGCCTTGTTGAGCTGGGAGATGGTGTCGGCCGCGGTGTTCACCTCGGTGACCAGGGAGTCGACCTGGGTGAGCGTGCTGTTCCACAGCGAGTCCAGCGCGTCGTCGGCGCTGCGCAGGCTGTCGGCGACGGTGCCGCCGCGCTGCAGCAGCTGCGCGCGGGCGGCCAGGTCGCCGGGCTGGTTGACGACGTCGTGCCAGGCGTTCCAGTAGTCCGACAGCTGGGACTGGATGCCGGTGTCGCTGGGCTCGTTGAAGACCTCCTCGACGCGGGCGTGGATCTCCTCCTGCCCGGCGAGGTAGGCGTACTTGGCGTGCTCGATCTGCCCGCGCGACTCCAGGAACGCGTCGCGCATCCGGGTGACGCCCGAGACGGTCACGCCGCTGCCGATGCCGTCGGTGGTGGAGTACCTGGCCGGGGTGACCGCCCCGCCGACCGCGTTCATGTCCACCCGCTGGCGGGTGTAGCCCTCGGTGTTGGCGTTGGCGACGTTCTGCCCGGTCACGTCGAGCGCCTGCCGCTGGGCGTACAGGGCGCTCAGCGCGGTGGAGATTCCGGAGAAGGTGCTCATTTCGCTACATCGCCTCGTTGACAAGTCGTGAGGAACGGCCGCCGCCGACCGTCTCCCCGGAACGTCCGTAGGTCGCCACGGAACCCGTGACGTTCATCAGCGCCTCGTGGACGGCGCGCGAGCCGACGGTGAGCAGCTCGCGGTTGGCCTCGGCCAGCGCGGTGATCTCCGCCGTCACGGTCAGGAACGCCGCCCGGTGCTGGTGGAACAGCTCGGACCACGGGCCACCGGCGGCGTCGGCGAGCGCGGACAGGCTGGGCGCGGGCGGCAGGCCGAGCTCGGCGGCCACCTCGTCCACCTGCGCCGCGCGCAGGACCTCGGTCTTGCGGATCTGCTCCAGGACCATCTCCACCTCGCGGGTGGCGTGCGGGAGCCAGCGGGTCTTGCCCGCGGCCAGTACGAGCTGCTCCTCCTCGAGCTTGAACAGCAGCAGATCGAGCATCTCGCGGATCCGCCACAGCGTGCTCGACAGATCGGCCAAACCCATCCGTTCCGCCTTCTCGGTCGTAGGGGCGCGCCGCCGGAGGCGCGCTTCCGTCACCGCATCCCGTCGGCAGCCGGGGGGCGGGTCTGAGTACTTCCCCCGCGATCGCGCCGACTATGACGGCGCGTACGCGATCGATGACGAGAAGTGAGATTCCGCAACCGTTCAGCAACCGAACGCAACCGGTTCCTACCTCTTTGCGCAGGTTTCCTCTTCATGTCGGCACCGAACGGGCCGGTCTACCACTTCCCAGCATCGTCACGAAGGGGCTGTACGTGAGGACTCAGGGCACGACCACCGTGAGCCGCGAGATCGAGAACCTCGTCCGCGAGCACCTTCCGCTGGTGGGCCACATCGTCCGCGAGACCCTCATGCGGGTCCCCTCCCACGTGAACCGGGACGACCTCACCTCCGCCGGCCTGGCCGCCCTGGCCGCCGCCGCCCACTCCTTCGACCCCGAGCGCGGCACCCCCTTCGGCCGCTTCGCCGCCGTCCGCATCCGCGGCGCCCTCGTCGACGAGCTGCGCGGCCTCGACTGGGCCAGCCGCTCGGTGCGCAGCCGGGCCCGCCAGCTCGACAGCGTCCGCCAGGAGCTCAGCAGCTCCCTCGGCCACACCCCGAGCAACCGCGAGCTCGCCACCGCCCTCGGCGTCGCCGAGGAAGAGGTCGAGGCCATCGAGGAGGACGTGCAGCGCGCCGTCGTGCTGAGCCTGCAGGGCTTCGCCCCCGGCACCGCCGAGGACATGGTCCCCGAGCAGACCGCCGGCCCCGAGGAGCTGCTGCTCCACCGCGAGCGCCTCGGCTACCTGACCCACGCGATCGAGTCCCTCCCGCAGCGGCTGCGCCTGGTCGTCACCCGCTACTTCCTGGAGGAGCGGCCGATGGCGGAGATCGCCACCGAGCTCGGCGTGACCGAGTCCCGCGTCTCCCAGCTGCGCGCCGAGGCCCTGGTCCTGCTGCGCGACGGCATGAACGCCCAGCTGGAGCCCGCCATGGTCAAGGCCCCCGAGCGCCCCGACGGGTGCGTGGCCAAGCGCCGCACCGCCTACTACGCCGAGATCGCCGCCAAGGGCGACCTGCGCAGCCGCCTGGCCCTCACCGACCACCTCGGCACCCCGGTCGCGCGCACCGCCTGACCTCCCCGACCCCCGTACGGCCCGCAGCTCCGCCCCGAGCGGCGGGCCGTACGGATTCCCCGGCCCCCGGGCCGGGAGGAAGAACCCGGAAAAAGTCCTTCCGAAACCTCAGCTCCCCCCGGTCGCCGCCGATGGATGAGGCAGACCGGGCCACGGACGGACCGGCACGACCCCGCTAAGGAGA
>NZ_BAAAUT010000072.1:0-3854 GCF_039534085.1 Planomonospora alba | reverse complement strand
AACGGCACCTTCCAGGTCGGCTCCAACGGTGACGACGCCGCCGAGCGCATCAGCGTGGCCATCACCAACCAGGACTCGGCCACCCTGGGCCTGGGCGCCTCCAAGCTGTGGACCACCGGCGAGACGATCGCGCAGAACGTCACGGCCTCCCAGGCCGCGATCGAGACGCTCGACACCGCCATCCAGACGGTGTCGGACACCCGCGCCGGTCTCGGTGCGATCCAGAACCGGTTCGAGCACACGATCAACAACCTGAACGTGGCGATCGAGAACCTGTCGGCCTCGGAGTCGCGCATCCGTGACACCGACATGGCCCAGGAGATGGTCGGCTTCACCCGCAACCAGATCCTGACCCAGGCCGGCACCTCGATGCTGGCTCAGGCCAACCAGGCGCCGCAGTCCGTGCTGAAGCTCCTGGGCTGATCCTCCGCGGGCTCCTGACCGGGGCCCGCGGATGAGAGGCGACGCATCACCGGAAGGGGCGGCCGGCGTGACCGCCGGCCGCCCCTTCCAACTGTTCGGCATCTCCGCCCGACGGGGCGGGGGTGAACGCCCGGCAGGGCGGACGGCGTAGAGAGGACTCGCACACGTGGCTGGAAGCACGGTCGACGGCCTGGTCAGCGGCCTGAGCACAAGCTCCCTGATCTCGCAGCTCATGCAGGTCGAGAGGGTTCCGCAGACACAGCTCAAGTCCAAGGTCACCGCCCAGGAGAAGCTCCAGAGCTCCTTCCAGGCGATCAACACCAAACTGGCCGCCCTCAAGACCGCGGCCGAGGACATGACGAAGAGCACGTCCTGGCAGCCCGCCACGGCGACCTCCTCCTCGACCTCGGTCACCCCGACCACGACCGCGGGCGCCACCACCGGGAGCGTCACCTTCGACGTCCTGAGCACCGCCAAGGCGCAGGTCAGCACCGTCACCTTCGCCTCCGCCACCGACCCGGCGCTGGCGAGCGGAGCCACGAAGGTCAGCATCGCCATCGGCACCGCCGCCGCGGTGGACGTCGACGTCACGACCAACACCCCGCAGGGCGTCGCGGACGCGATCAACGCCAAGGGCCTCGACGTGCGGGCCTCCGTCCTCACCACGGACCAGGGCACCGTCCTGCAGCTCACCTCCACCAAGACCGGTACGGCGGCGGGCTTCGAGATCACCGGCCTCGCCTCCGACCCCGTCGACCTCGTCCCCGCGAAGGACGCGCAGGTCCGGGTGGGCGACGCCAACGGCGCCCACTACACCGTGACCAGCGGCAGCAACGCCATCACCGGCCTCCTGGCGGGCACGACCATCAACGTGACCAAGGAGGAGACGGGCGTCACCGTCACGGTCGCGCAGGACAAAGAGGCCATCGCCGGCAAGATGCAGGCGTTCGTCGACTCCGTGAACGCCGTGCTGACCGAGATCGGCACCCAGACGTCCTACAACGCCTCCGCCAAGACCAAGCAGCCGCTGGCCGGCAACTCCACCGTCCGCCAGATCGCGCAGACCGTCCTCGGCCAGGTCGGCACCGGCCAGACCGACTACGGCAGCTTCGCCCAACTCGGCATCGAACTGGACAGGTACGGCAAGCTCACCTTCGACCGCGAGGAGTTCCTCAAGGCGTACGAGGCGGATCCGGCCAAGGTCCAGAACGCGATGGCGGCCGAGGACCCGTCGATCCCGCCCCGGCTCGACGCCGAGGGCAAGACGCTGCCCCAGACCCAGGTCTCGGGCGTGATGGGGCTGGCCGCCCGGCTCAAGGTGATCGCGAGCAACAGCACCGAGAGCGTCACCAACGCCGTCAACGGCAGCAAGAGCCTGGTCACCGACCTCAACAAGCGCATCGAGGACTGGGACCTCCGCCTGGAGAAGCGCGAGACGGCACTGCGCAGGCAGTTCACCAACCTCGAGGTCTCCCTCGGCAAGCTGCAGCAGCAGTCCACCTGGCTGGCCGGGCAGATCTCGAGCCTGCCCACCGTCTCCTCGGAATAAGAACGGACAGCACGTCATGAACAACCCCTCGATGCGGGCGCGGTATCTCGCCGACACGGTGAACACCGCCTCTCCCGGCAAGCTGCTCGTCATGCTCTACGACCGGCTCGTGCTCGACCTGGTCAAGGGCGAGGAGGCGCTGGGGCGGGGAGACCGGCAGGCGGCTTCCACCCAGCTCCAGCACGCCCAGGACATCGTCATCGAGCTGCGCTCCTCGCTGCGGACGGACGTCTGGGACGGTGCGGCGGGACTGTCCGAGCTGTACGGTTTCCTGCTCACCCAGCTCATCCAGGCCAACGTGCGCGGTGACGCCGCCCAGGTCGCCTCCTGCCGCTCCCTGGTGGAGCCGCTGCGCGACGCCTGGCGCACCGCCGTCACCGAGGCCGCCGCGGTCGGCGCCGCCGCCAGGGTGGCCTAGCCGTGAGCACCCAGCCGCCCGCCACCGGCGACTGGCACGCGGCCTGGTCCGCCGCCCTGGACGCCCTCGAGATGGACGTCGCCACCGCCGAGGAGATGCTCAGCGGCGACCACCGCAACCAGGAGACCCCCGCGGTCACCGGGGCGTGGACCCCCCCGGCGGACCTCGGCCCGCTCCCGCTCGACCTGCGCCCCCGCGCCGACGCCATCCTGGCCAGGCAGCTCGCGGTGGCCAAGGAGATGGTGCTCATCATGGTCGGCAACCGCCGCCAGGCCGCGATGATCGCCCGGGTCGAGACCGGCAGCGACGGCGCCGCCCGCCCCGTCTACATCAACTGCGCCGCCTGACGCGGGCGAGGACGACCCCGTACGGGAGGGCGAGAAGCCGCTCCCGTCATCGACCGCCTCCGGCATGGGCCCCGCCCTTCGGGCCGGGGCTCATGACCCTGCGTATCCCACGTGGTCAATCTCTGGGATCGGTGATCTCGATGATATGAAGCGGCTCGTCGAAGGCGCGGGCCGCCTGCTGCCAGTGGGTCATATCCAAGGTGAGTACAGGGCAGACCGAGACGTCGGCGAGTGCGGCCACATGGGCGTCCCACGGGGCGAGGCCGGTTCGGTTGATCACAGAGGCCAGCGTGGTGCCGTGGTCGGGTTCGTGCAGTCCGGCGATGGTGATCTGCTCCATCGTGGCCACACCGAGCAGCAGGTCGGTCGCGTCCTTCGAACCGGAGTCAAGGGACGCACCGGTGATCGCCAGGACGGACATCACCATGGGCTGTTGCCGGTCATCGAACCTGGCGATCATCGTCATGACGTCTGCGTCACCCCGGGCGAGTTCGATCAGGACGCCGGTGTCCAGAATGAGGGGCGGCAGGGTCACCGAGCGCCCTCTCCGGTGAATCCGGGTATCTCAGCGAGTTGCCGCTGCACATGGGCCATCATGCGGTCGACGCGGTCATGGTCGGCCGCTTCTCTGGCACGCGCCAGGCGTGTCTGGAGGATGGCCCTGCGGCGGCGCTCCTCGCGGACGCGGGCAGCGAGGGCCTCGTTCACGTAGGCGGACAAGGACTTGACGTCATCGTCTCCGACGCGGGATCGGACGTATTCGACGAGGTCAGGGTCCAGAGTGACGGCGATGCTGGGCTTGGCGCGACTGCTCATGACCGCATGCTAATACTGTCCTATGATCTTTTAGGCAGTGGTTTCACGACCGTTTCAGGCGCCGCGGCCTGCGATGCGGGGGACTTCCCCGGCCGCTACGCCCCCGCACCGACTCCGGGCTCGCTTTCGCGGCCTTCCCGACCAGTTCTCTCAGGGTGCTGCTTCCGCAGGCTCCGGCACCGTCTCCTGCTGTGCCGCTCGCATGGTCGATGACGAGGCGGAGGGCGTGAACCGGCCGGTCGTGGCGTGCTGGATCCCCTGCGGTGCCGGGACTTTAGGGTTTGCGGCCGTCTGCAACCGG
>NZ_BAAAUT010000071.1:0-31951 GCF_039534085.1 Planomonospora alba | reverse complement strand
ACACTAAAAGACATGTTAAATCCAATTTTTGAAAATTCAGAAATTTGGGAACTGGATTTAATATTTAATCCAGAAATTGAACTTTCAGATGTTGAATTTGCTGATCTAATTAAAAATGCCGACCCGTTACAAGGTGTCGTAAACGATTCTGTGAATGTGAAAATATACACAGACGTATACGAATGGTGGGAATTTGAAAATCAATACTTAGAGTTTGAACTTGATTATTATGTCAAAGATGAGAAAATATTTGTTTTAGAAATGCATTTTTGGAGGAAAATTAGAAAGTAATCCTATTTTTTTAATTTTTTAATTTCATTTTAATTTTCTCTTTTTCTTTTTCTTCTTACTAACTAAAACTATGAACTATTTTTTTCAAAATTGTAATATTATTCCAGTTAGTTGAAAATATAGAGAAATAAAAGATTAGAGAAAGATTTAAATATACGTTTTTACATATGTATAATCAGTGAAAAGTAAATGAATATAGAGAATCAAGTAGAAAAAATAGTTTCAAGTTTCAAGACTTTTTTAAATAACTCAAGACAAGACGTGAAAACGATAAAGGTCAGTGAAAATGTTGAATTTTCAAGTGAAGAATTAGAGGAAATTTTTAATGAAATAGTAATGGAAATTTCAAATGGAAATTTAGCAATTTATGAAAGAAATATTTTAAACGGCTATTTCACTGAATTTTTGATAAAAACTAATAAAGCATTATTTGTTTTTCACTTATTTTTTGAGAAAACTGCAGGAAAATATAAGTTATATCTAATTGAAATGTCTAAGTTTTTTAACGAAAAAATTTAATTTTTTTTCTATTTTTTATTTTTTTATTATATTATCTAGTTTCTATTTTCTATATTTAGTTAAGATTATCTATAATTTTTCTCGCTTCTGTAATACTATTTCTAAAAATTGAAGAAATTGAGAGATGAAAAATTAGAGAGATAGAGATGTAAAAGATTAAAGAAAACTTTAAATATAAGTTTTTTCATATATATAAATGGTGAAAAGTAAATGAGTAAAGAGTTAGAATATATCATGAAGTTATTGGATGAATATTTTGAAGAAGAATTCGACTGTGATCACGAAGAGCTAAAACAGTTAGAAGAAATCTTAAGAAAGATAGAATATGCACTGAATTATTGCCGGATCGGCGATTATTAGAAAAAGATTATTTTTTTCTTTTTATTCTAATTTTTATTTTTTGTTTTTCTTCTAATTAACTAATTCTATCTTTAATTTTTTTCACGTTCCAAATATTAATTCTACTTATTGCTAATTTTCTAGTATTAAACTTTAAAATTGTCATATTTTTATCGAAATTTATTAGTGAGAAATATGGGCTATCAAGATATTCTAGATGAAATAATTAAACTAAGCGAAAAATATGTGAAAATTGTCGGAGAAAGAAAAAATATATTTAAAACTTTAAGAAGAAAAAGTATCGAAAAAAAGATAATAGAAAAATTTGAAAAATTTTGTGATATAATTCCATTATATATACTTGAAAATATACTTAAACCAAATAATGTTTTTGAATATAGTTTCGAAAAAAGTTATAAAAACAAAAGTGAGAAAATTGAAGTTATTACTAAAGCTAGACTAAAATTTAAATATGAAAATTATGAATTAAAATTATTAAGTGTTAAATTTGAAAAATCAATTAATCTAATTTCATAATTTTTTTATTAGGAATACTATTTCTAAAAGTTAAAAAATCAGAGAGATGAAAAAATAGAGAGATAGAGATGTAAAAAGATAGAGAAAGCTTTATATAGTAGTTTGACAAATATAATATTGAGGTAAGAAAGATGAGTCAAGAAATCGAATTTCCCGTAAATATAAATTTAGAAAGTCAAGAAGAAAAAATTCAACCGCAAGTCAAGAAGTTATACAAATTTTTTAATTACGTGAGTAACTACCATAATGGGAAAATTGATACTATGACGACTCAAAGTTACCTATATTTATTCGTTAGAGACGGTGCCATTAAGGTTGATTATGATGGCGAAATTTCAATAGAGACGACGGGTCTAAATATTTCAATTTGGGTCAATAGAGTAGAAAAAGAAGTAGAAATTAACGGTAATGCTAATGGATACGAGTTTAATATACAATTTACCGGAAAAGTAAAAGTAAGGACAGAAGAAAATAGACTTGTATTGACGTTAAAGCCTGAGACAATTCCTCAAATTACAACTCATTAATCATTTTTTATTTTCTTTTTTTATTTTCTATTATTTTCTTCTTTTTTATGTTTTTTGTTTTTCTATAATTAGCCAATTCTCTCGATTGTTTTTTTCAAGTTTGTGATACTAATTCAAGAGGTTGAAAATATAGAGACATAAAAAGTTAGAGAGATACAAACGTAAAAAGATAGAGAAAACTTTAAATATTAGTTTTTACATATATAAGAATGAGGTAAGAAAAATGAAAACGAAAATGAGTAAGAAAGAAAACAAAAAGAATAAAGTTTATTTTTGCAGAATGTGTAGTTTTGTAGCTACAGATTTAGATGAGTTAGATTTTCACTATAAGATGAGTCATGAATCATTTGATGAAGACTCTTTTTGGTAAGCTTTAAGTTATTTTATTTTTTATTTTCTCTTTCTAATTCTTCTTTTATATGTTTTTTCTTTTTCTATAATTAACTAATTCTATCTTTAATTTTTCTCAAGTTCGGAATAATAATTCTATTTTTTAGCAATTTCCTAGAATGAAAATTTAAAATTGTCATAGTTTTATCGAAAACATAGTGAGAAAAAAATGGAATTTGAAGATTTAGATGTAGTTCTATATGTATTTTTTGAAAATCAAGAAATGAAAAGTTTTGAATTTGAATTTAAAGAATTATTTGAAATTACTGAAAATGGATTAAGATATCTTGTAGGAGTTCCAGATTCAAGAAATAAAATCAAGAGTAATAGCGAAATTATTGAAGAATTTATATATTATCAGAATGATAATATTGTTATTAAGTTGACATTTTATTATACTAAAGACACGAATAAAATTTATATAAGAAAAATTTACGGTTGGAGAGAGAAAAGATCAGAATCTGAGAATGAAGAAGACAATATTTAAGTATGCTATTTGATTAATTTATTATTCTTCTAATTCAATTTCCAAATCATTATTACTTTTCTTTATATTTTGTGGCTTATTTTTCTTTATTTCACTTGCAATTTTATAGTTTTGAATTATCTCATTAACTAGACTATCTAGTCCCATTTTTTTTAATTTCTTAGCATATATCGTATATTTATTTTCAATATTCCAATTATTATATTTTAAAATCCAAGCATTTATAGTTTGTAAAATTTTTACATTTGAAAGATCATATTCAAATGGAAAATTTGTCTTATCTAAAAATTCATATAATAGTTCTTCTTCTTCTTTTGTTAATGTTCTTTTTTTTCTATCGCCTACATATCTTCTAGAACCATCAAACCAAAAGATCTCTCTGAAACCTGAAATTCTTGTATAAGTTGAAGTATCCATAGAATTAGCATTATCAAAAGTTTGGAGAAAATATGGAGCAGACATTCCTAGAACATGAAGTTTTTTTGTGTATTTTCTTAGATAATAATACCAAGGAAATGTATAGATTAAAATTTTTAATTTACTAGATGCAATTATTCCGCCAAATGCTATATAATCAGTGTATTGTTTATAAAAATCTAAGGCTTCATCTACTTCTCTAATTGGATATAAATGTATAACTGGGATAATTCTTTCTATATATTCAATTTTAGTATATAGATATTCGAAATATTCGAAATTCTTTCTATTTAATGGTTCAAAAATAGATGGAATATCAAGAGAAAAAAATGCATAAGCATTATATGTTTTATATTTTTCTAATACATCTTTTACTGAAATTTTCAAATTGTAAAGGCTAATTTGATAACCGCCACTGTCAACCCAAGTTTCATTTTTCCAAGTTATTTTTTTGTTATGTAATTGATTAATCAAAACTGGAAAATTTGTCTTGAGTAATAGTTCTTTTGATGATGTTATTTCAAATACTAATTTCATATAACTTTCTATTTTGGTATGACATTTATTTTATTTCTTCTTAATAAGTATACTATAGATCCTATTATTGGTATTATTATAATTCTTAATATTGTATCTTCTATATTTCCAGAGATTACAAATTTATAAAATATTGGATTTTGATATCCTAAGTAGAAGAATAGAAATATCTGAATTGCTAAAGATGTTAGAACTATAGAAAATAATTTTTTATCATTCATGAGTTTCAAATATGCAAATGCTACAATTATGAAATTCCAGAAGATGAACAATAAACCATCAAGTCCAAAAGATATATTAAATCCAAGTAGATTTTCTAGAACATTTGCTATTGTTTCTGTCGCAAAAATCAATAATAAAATATTTGGATTTATTTTGCTAAATGTTTCAGGTAATACTTTATCGAAACTCATAGTTTGAATTAATCTACTTTGGATTTTATTTGCAATTGGCATGTAACTAAAGAACCAAATTGGCATTAATGCAAACAATATTGACAAATTTGAATAGCTATCTAGAATTGAAAGTATCACGACTACTAAATAGCTTACAAAATATCCGACCATACTAGATTTTTTAATATTTTTTATTTCTCCAGCTATGTAACTGATTGCATTTATGAATATAAACGCTGATAAATCAAATAGTAATGCAGATAATAAAGTATTAGAAATTGTGAAGTTTTGATATTGAAAATTAAATGATTTAAAAACTATAAATAATGCTACTATTATTTGTGCAATTGCTAATATATCAACAATTTTTGCATATATTCTCTTATTAGCGATAATTAGTAAAACAATAGGAAATAAAGATTCAACAATTAGAAATTGTTCAAATTGATTTTGAATATTAAAGTTTAAGAGTACAAGATCACCTAAGATTGGTTGAGATAGTACATATGTTAACCATAATGAAATTCCAAAAATTGTAAAGAATTTTGAAGAAAATGCAGTTCTAATATATGCATAATCACCGCCATTAAGTGGATATTTTGTTGTTAAACGATAATACATTAATAATAGTGGAATTTCAAATACTGCTCCAATTAAAATTGCGTATAATAAGTTAACATTTTTTAGCAAACTACTGACAAATAATGGATAACTTATCCCGCTTAAAATTCCTATATAGAGAAGATTTATTGAAAAAATATCTAGGATATTAAATGATTTTACAATTCCAGAACTTTTTCTTTCAAGTTCCATAAGCTCTTGTGCAGTTTAAGACATAAATAAAGACTCAAAACTAATACATAATATAATGTATATGATGTCTCCTTTTTGTAAGTAAAACTTCATTAAATTCTTATTGACAATAACAAAATTTTTTTATATAAATTTCATAGCAAGTAAATCAAACCATATACATTATATAATATATATGATATATAGCTTTAGAAATAAGTTGATAAAAAAAAGAAAATATCTTTAATTTGGTTTTTTTAACCGCCTCGTTTTTGCAAATACTCTCTTATTGCTTCTTCTATAGCTTGAGTTAATTGAAGATTATTTTTTGCACAGTATACTTTCAGTCTAGTTTTCAAATCCTTGTCCATATAAATTCCAAATACTGCTTTTTGCTTCTTTTTTTGACTCTGTTCTTGAGTTTGCATTTTTCCTCGTTTGTTCATTTTGATTTATGACATTTTTATATCTTTTTTTGTCTTTATCATATATTTATATACATTTTTTATATCACTTATATTTTTTGGAATTAATTCGATTCTTATATCAGTATGAGGAGGCATATGTTTGTGAACTCTAGAATAATCCAGTTTTTTATTCGTGAAAACTAAAATATGATAATGAAGACCATTTGAATTTTTTGTGGTTTCCTTTATAGAAAATACATGTGAATTTTTGTCATGATTATAAATATAACTACGAAATTTTTTAAAAATTTTTTCAGTATCTCCATATTTATAATTAGTTGCAATAGTAATGAAATAAGTATAAGTATAAGAAAAATGAAAATTTAAAACTTTTTTCAAATCCACAATATTACGTGCGGAAATGACGTTTAAAAACTTATGTCGACAGAAAGGCGAAAGGTTTAAAAATGTATAATCACAAATTTTTATAAGCGAGGTGGCTAGAGATCCAGCGTAGAAAGTATATATGCCTAAGAGTTCCAAGTGAAGTAAAACAAATTTTTTACGAAAAAAGAGAAGAGATAAAAAAACAATTAGATGATATTTTAGAAGGAAAAAGAACACTAGAAATTAAAGAAACTGCAGATTTATATGATGAAAAAGTATTCTTTACAGTAGATATGTTATATTATGCGAAATTGCAAGAATTATCAAAAAAATATAAAAAACCATTATCGAAAATAATCAGATCTGTATTCTTTAATCTAAGTTAAATCTTTTTTTTCTTTTTCTTTTTTATTTCTCATATTATATATTGGAAATTCTATATTTCTCTTCATATTATGAAATTAAAAAGATATAAAAATGTCATAATTAAAAGATATTTTTAGAGGGAGAAACATGGCGTCCCTTAAACAAATACTGGATGAATTAGGAAAACAAGCTAAAGAACAAAACAAGATAGCTAGTAGAATTTTAAAGATAAAGGGAATAAAAAGAATTGTTGTACAATTAAATGCGGTTCCACAGAATGGTTCAATAAGATATTCAATGACAATCCATAGTCAAAACAATTTCAGGAAACAAATTGGAATAACGCCACAAGACGCAGAAGATTTAAAATTGATTGCAGAGTTTCTAGAGAAATATGCAGACTTTCTTAATGAATATGTAAAGTTTACTCCAAGGAATAATAGCACAGTTCAAGAAGAAGAACTAGACATGGAGCAACAAGAAGAAAAAGAAGAAAAACCTAGTACGAAAAGCAGAAAGAAGAACGTAGAGGAGGAGTTTTAAAACGTCATAAAGTCATTTTTTTTTCATGAATGAAACTACACAACAGAATCTTCAATTATTTGAAAAGTTAAAAAGTCATTCTTTTTTTTATAATCCAAGAGATAATGAAAGAATTTTAAGTCTAATTCTTGGCGAAAAACAAGTTGAAGAAAATAAGAAAATTGAGATTTTGAAAGCTTACAAGAGAGGAATTGATTCTCAATATTTTAGTGCTAATTTGCCATATTATAACGAAATAAAATTTATAAGTAAAATTACTGGATTTAAAGTTAAAGATGATCTAGTAATTGCAAAATTTCAAAATGGTTTTACTGGAGATTTTGATCCACATGAAATTGCTGATAATCCAGATGATTTTTATAATCTTATTTCTTCATATATGTTTGTAAAGATCAAAAAAGGATCAGAAAACTGGTTTATTGATGAAATATTTTCTATAGAACCGCCTAATAATTTTGAAATTGCAAAAGAAATTCTAGAAGAAGCTGATAAACAACATTTAACTTATGCTATTCTATTGCAAGCTTTTGGATATGATTCACAAAAGATGGATTCAGATGATATTTTCTTAACTTTACCACGATTATTCCCACTTTTCAAATCTCCAATTACTAAAAGACAGATAAACACAATAGAAATTTCAAATAGAGGTACTGGAAAAACTACAACATTTATGATTTTACAAGAAGTTTTCAATTTTCGTTATTATACAGAACCTCCAACTTATGCAAATTTGATCTATGATGCTAGAAATAATATGTACGGTTCAGTATTTTTATCAAACGGATTAATTTTTGACGAAATACAAACTTGGAAAGATGGATATGCAGTTAAAGAATTAAATTCTATAAATTCTACATTATCTACTGGAATTGAAAATTGCATTTGGACAAGAGGAGCAGGTACAGAAAGTAAATCTGCTACAATTCAAAAATGTATTCCAATTATTTATGCTGGAAATCCTTTCTCTTTAACTTTAGATAAATATCAAACTCCAGATATAGAATCATATTTACAACAATATGAAATTTTTACGCCGGCAATTTTAGATAGAATTCATATTATTCAATTAGCAATTAAGAAAACTTATGATAAAATAATAAATGCTAGAGTTCTTTATCCTTCAATTCTAAGAGCATTAGTGGAATTAATTCAGGAAAAAATTAACAGAACTACAAATTATGCGGACTGTGGAAATCTAGAAAGTAGAAGAAAAGAACAATCTATAGATATTCAAATACTTTTACAAGCTTTAGATATAGATTTGCAAATTGGAAAAGTTTCAAATGAAGAAGTATGTAATAAAATTGTAAATCTAATGAGATTTAGCAATTTAGGAGGATGGTGAAAATGAATTATGAAGATCATATAAAAGAAAGTTTTAAAGTTAAATATCCTAGTGATACAATTTTTCCAAGTGAAGTTGGTATTTGTTATAGAAAAAGCTATCTTGCTAGAAATATTGAATTTGAGAGAGGAATAAATGAAATTTATCTTGATCTAGGAGAACAATATCATGAGAGAATTGAACAATATTTTAAAGAAAAATTGAATTGTCAAACTGAAGTTGAAATTAAAGATGAAGTTGAGGGAATGAAAATTAGCGGTAGAATTGATATAATTTGTAATAATGACTTATTGGAAATTAAAACAATTAGTTATAATTATTTCCAAGTAAAAGAATATCATTTATACCAAGTCGCATTATATTATCATATTTTGAAAAAGCAAAATTATCAAATCAATAATGTATATATTATATATTTAAATAGAAACACTAGAGAAGTTAAGCAATTTAAAATTGATGAAAAAGTTTTAGAAAATTATTATCAAAAAGTTATTGAATGGATAAAGAAATTTAAAGAATATCTAAAAGAAACAGATTATAAAAAAGTTCCAGGAGTTAATAATTATATCTGTAAATCTTGTGAGTTTAAGCAAAAATGCATTATATCACTTTTTTAATGAAAAAATAGAAGAGTAAAAAGATATAAAAATGTCATAATATAAAATGTAAAAATAGAGAACATGAGTCAAGTAGAAGAAGTCATAAAAAGTTTAAATAAAAAAGATATAAAAGATATAATAACTAAAAATATTAATTTTTTAGTAGAACCACAAATTCTATTTTATGCAAAAAAGAGAAATAGGATAGTAGGATATCTAGAAATCAATAATAAACATTATCGTTTTGAATTGATATTTAGCAAAGATAATAGCGTAAGTATAACAGTTGGAGAAATAATAGTTTTCGGGAGCAGTGATTTGAAATGATGAAGATTGTCACATTTAAAATTCCAGATGAAATGTTACTATTACTAGAGGCTTATGCTATGAAACATAAGATGAACAGGTCAGAAGTAATAAGGTTAGCAATAGAGAAATTAGTAGTAGACGAAATGAAAAATGAACCAGTTCCAAAAGCTAAAGTTGAAAAAATAAAGTTATGAAAAGTGCATAAAATATCCATAAAAAATAAGATATTATTTTTTTGATTTTTTAATCATTTTTTGCTAAAGTTACTCCTTTTTGACCTTGATATTTTCCGTTATATGGCTTTTCGACTGGCGTTATAGTTCTTGCAAAAATTAAGTGTAAAAATCTTTCTCCTGTTTTTAGTTTTACTGGAATTGAAGAACCAACAAGTTCTATAGTTAATTGTCCTTCAAATCCCGCATCTACTATAGTCGGCGGAATTAATAATCCTTTTCTTGCAAATGTAGATCTTAAATTGCAAAATGCTATAATATCATTTGGTAATTTTATATATTCTTTAGTTGTTAAGAGAACATGTTCATATGGATAAATTATAAATTCATCTCTTATTTCTTTCGTCATATTTTCTTTTATTCTAACTATTTCATTTCCAATTTTTAAGTCTACTCCATTTTCTCTAATTGTATCCTCACTTAAAGGTTCAATTACAAGTCTATTTAAATTTATATATCTTTTTATATCTCTATCTGATAAAATCATCTTTTCTCAGTTCTTATTTTCAGTTTCTGACATATTTATTTCTCCACAAATTACTGAGATTTTAAACATATTTCTATCATATCTCCAATTTACTTTTATATAATTTGGATATTTGAAAGTATGAACTAAATATTTTAAGATAGACATTCCAATTTTTTCGTATTCTTTCTTCTTCATATTTATTTTTATTTGTATTAATATTATTTCTTCATCTTCAAAAACATTAAAGAAATAAATATTGTCAGAGTATCTACTTTCTAACCAATTTCGAAATTGAATTATATATTTTCTACACTCATTCTTTATATCAATTTCCATATTTTAGTTAGAACAATATGACAATTTAATAGTTTTTCGTATTCTATGATATAGTCTATGATATAATATATAATCTCCGAAATTATTTTCATATTATTTTTTGCAAATGTTAAACGTGATATACATAATATTATGTATAAGACGTGAAAATTTATTAATTTCAAATCATTAATTGTAATTGACCAAATATGGCAAAAGGCAGAACGCCAAGAAGTTATTCACAAAGGTACGCGAAATGGCAAGCTAAATTTAACGCATTTTCTAATCCAACAGTCGCTAGTACTATATTGTCAAATGTAGCTCCAGTTGCCCAACAAAATTTCCAGACTAATGTACCTAAGTTTACCGCGATAAATGAAAATGTTAGTGCAGTATTATCACAATATGGAATAACTGGTCCTAACAGGGCAGTTTATCAAGGTTTTGCATTAAAGATAGCTAGAGCACTTAATAGGATTGGTGGTGGCCCGGCATTAGTAAATATGATTAGCGGTTTGAAAGCATATTATATTTCAGCCTTTAACGCAAATCCACAAGTTCTTGACGCTGTAGTTAATATTATAACTGGAAGCCCAACTGGATATGTAAGTTAAAATATTTAAGCTATTTTTTTCTTTTTTTCTTTATTCTTCTTCAGCCTTTATTTCTATATATTCTCCAGTTCTTAAACTTATCCTTCTACAATTAGATAATTTTAAATTTTTATTATGCTTTCTTAAATGAGTAACCATACTTTTTCTTTTTATATAAATTTTTCCACAAATTGGGCATTCATATCCTAAAAGTGCCATAGCGATAAATTTGGATTTGACATTTTTAAATGCTATTAAATCCAATCAACCATATACATTATATTTATTATATGAATTATAGGTTAAGTTATCAGTCAGCTTTATTTTTGTCATAATTTTTAGATTTCAATTATGAAAACTGCAATTTTAACTATGAATTATTCTTCTATATCAAATGTTTCAGAAGATATAGCTGAAGTATTAAGAGAAAATGGAGAAATTGCGACAATAACAAAAAATCCATATTATATTCCAAAAGCTGAAAAATTGATCATTTTTATACCATTCCATCCGCCATCTCTAAATCCATATCTTTATGCTTTTTATCAATTTCAAGGAAAGAAATTATTTTATACAACTTGTGATGGAATTCCAAATATTGAAATTGTTAACAAGTATTTATTACAAGATGTTAAATTTATACCAAATTCAAAATTTTCCGCCATAAATCTTCAGGAAGTAGGATTACAGGTCGATTTGCCAGTTTTTCATGGAATTAATTTTAAAATTGTAGAAAATGCCGAAAAATTAGTTTCACAAATGAGACAAAAATTAGATAAAGATTTTCCAAATAGTATAAAATTTGGAATTGTTAGTGGATTGACAAAAAGGAAAAATATGGATTTAATGTTACAAGTTTTTAATGAACTAAATACTAAATATCCAGATATAGCTAAGAAAATCCACTTTTTCGTAATTTCTCATAAACAGTTTACTCAATATGAAGTTCCACAAAATGTTCATTTTGTTGCGGAATTTGGATATAATTCCAGGGAATATATATTTGCATTCTATGGAGCTATGGATTATGTTATTGTTCCTAGTGGGACTGAAGGATTTGGAATGCCAGTTCTAGAAAGTATGAGTATGGGAACTCCAGTTATCCATCAATTAATGCCTCCTTTTGATGAATTTACAAGTTGGCAATGGAATTTACTAATTAAATCTTCTAGAGTTGAGGAATATTATGATAAGGAACATGGACAAAAATGGAAAATTCATAAATTTGAAATTGAAGATATGACAAATGCAATTATATTAGCTACAGAATTACAAGATAGAGAAGAAAGAAGTGTTAAATTAAAAGAATTAGCAAAAAGATATGATATTAGAAATTTATATACTAGATTCTTAGAATAGTATAAATTTGTCATAATACATAATATATAATAGTGATAGGACGTGAAGCTAAAAATAATATGCGAAAAACTAACGACATTTCATGTAAATTCTGAAGATCAAGAATTAATAGATAGAATAATAAAAATGTGTAATGATTATAATTTAAATTATAAAATTGAATTTGAATATAATAAGAAGTGATAAAAATGATATTTTATCAATATGATGAAAAAGATAAAACATTACATGTTAAGATTTATCTGCTTATAGAACAAGTTCCAAATAAACCAACAGAAGAACAATTAAGAAAAGTATTGCCAAAAATTCTAAGAGATTATGCAAATATGATAGAAAATGGAAAAATAAAAATTATAGATAGTAATGAATGGGGCACTTGGTAAAAAAAATTTTATTTTTCATCTAACTTTCTTTTTATTTCTTCAACTTGTCTTGATAATTCATCTTGTTTTATTTTTAATTCTTCAATTTCTGTCTTTAGATTTGATAATTCTGAATTTACTATCTCTTTTACTGCATCTTTTAATGCTTGTTTAATTTTTAAATATAGTTGAACAATTGCAAATAATGTAGTTACAGTTGTAGAAAATAATGCAAATGTTAGAGTAAGATCACTCATCTTCACTTTCCTCCTCAGATAATTCAAAATTTGCAGTACTATTAATTTGTTTCGCGTAAGGTTGAGGATAAACCACGCGAAAATCATCTATAAAAATTTGCTTAGTTTGTTGATCTTGAATTATAGAAAATTGAAAATAAAAAGTAAATCCAGGAATATATAAATCTACAATAAGCGGATAATCAATAGTTTTCATTACAATTATTGAATTTGGTAAAAAACGCGATAAACCATAAATTTGACCTCTCTGTTCAAGTTCACGAATTTTATCTATCGCAATTCTAACAACTCCAAAAATATTTTGAAAAGGATCTTCAATTTTCATATGATATCTTTTATCTCAAGCCGTTAAAAAATATACAAGTAGCATAATACATATATATTATATAATGTATATAGTGTTTAGATTTTGTGTTATCTGACTGCAATATTTTGAAAGTTTTTATAATGGAAAATTGGCTTATATTGTTTCGTTTTTGCAGATTTTTGAGCTAATTTTATCTGATTCTCAATTTTTGCCTGTCCTTGTAATTGTTCTCCTAATTGTTGTGCAAATTGCAAATCTTGATCTGAAATGCCATAAAATTTCCACTTAGTTTTCCAATAATTCAAAAATTCTTGATATGATAATGTTCTTTTTCCAGATGTATAACTGTAATTTTGTTGGTAAGGATATCTTGCAATTTCTATAGTAGCACTTGCTACCATTTTCGCGTACCAAATATTTGCATATTTCTTATTGACAATTTTTTGAACTTGTAAAAATTGCTCATATGTAACTGCATAGTTTTCAATTTCTGAACTATAAGCTATATTTGTACCGCCTGGAGAAGGATCATATAAATGCATTTTGAATAGATTTCCAAATATCGAAATTACAGTTTTATCTGCGGATAGAATTGCTATTAGGTCATCTTGAGTTACATTTTCTGGATTAAAATCAGGCATTAATACGGCAAAATCAAGAGGAGTATAATCTAAAATCATTCCAAAAACATCTGCAAAATATTGTAAAATCATACCATTTTGTAATTGAATTCCATCTTGAGTTTCTGGAGCTAAAACACATCTATCTAACCAACCGACATCTAAAGCAAAACCACTATTAATTATACTATTTAAGTCTGGAATAAATGCAATTATGAATTTGGCAAAATCTGGAAGTTGATTAAAATTGATATTTAAAGCATTTAACAAATCTGAAATACCAGTATCTGCAATATTATTATATATATAGTTATCTACATTTGGAATATTTGTACTACCAATTCCTAAAGTTGTAACATCAACACTGACATTTGCAGTAGTTAAACTAGAAAAAGATTGTTCAATTTTCTGACAAGATTGATTTTGATATTCTGTAGCTAATGCCGGCTGATATACAGATAAATCAAAATAAGTTTCATCAAAAACTGCCGGTTGATACAAAACTGAACATAATTGTACATAATTATCATATAAACTAGTATAATTATTTAATAAACTTATTCCATTTGAAGTACCAAAATTTGCAGATTGACCTAAATTAAGAAATGTTTGAGAATTAAAATTAGGATTAAAAGTTGAACTTGCTAGATTATTTAATGCAGAAAGTAAAGAAGAAACAATTGAAGCATATGCAATTCCATAATTTGTATTTATTCCTGGAGGAATTTGAATATTCTCTAATGGAGTCGGCAAAACTGAAGAAACTCCAGCGTCAAACATTACAGAAAATGCGGGAAAAGATTTTCTATTCAATATTTTATTATACAAGTGATATTTCATAGCTGAAATATTTCTTTGACCTTTCCTTTTTCCCATAACTATCAATTTATATACCTCAACTAGAAAAATAAACTTACAAATTGCATAATGTATATAAATGTCATACATTATTGAGTTAATAAATGAATCCAAAATATGAAGTTGAAGAAGTAAAAAATAAAGAATTAATAAAATTAGTAAGAATGTTAATTGACTATTATCATATTCAGGGAATGGTAAAAGGCGGTGGAGCTGGAAGAAATAGTAGATATTTTATATATCTTCAAAAAGAAGAAGACAAGAAATATATTGTAGCAGTAGCTTGGTTACACGATAATACACCATTCCGTTTTATTGCACAACAATATAATATTCCAAACGACAGATCTTATTTTATTAGAAGAGTTACAAAAACTGCTCCAGGAGATCATTTAGTGAATTTTCTAAATGATTTATCTGAGAAATTGAAGAATGACGGTTTTGAAGTTCTATGGACTTTAGGACTACCAGATCATAGTAACGCTTTATACAAGAAAGCTGGATTTAAATTAGTAGGACAAACTAGTAGGACAAAACATGAAGTTTATGTAAAATATCTAAATAAGTGATAGAAAATGAACATTAGGCAATCTGGTAAGTATTATGAATATAAAACTTTAGAAATTCTTGAACAAAATGGATTTAAAGCGTTAAGAATTCCAACTTCTGGAACTGGAAAACAAGCAATTCCAGATCTTATAGCGACAAAAGACAATACAATTTATCCAATTGAAGTAAAGTCAACTTCAAAAGATTTAATAACTATTAAGAAATTTCAAATTGAAAAACTTTTCAAATTTTGTGAAATTTTCGATTTCTGTAATTGTCAACCATTAGTAGCTATTCATTACAAAAAATATAAAACTGTCATAGTTTATACTTTGTCTCAAGATGTCAGAAACAAGGAAAAAATCAAATTTAAATACGGAATTAACAGCTAAATTGTATTTAGCTCTAGATGATCTAACTATGGCTTTAGCAACAGAAGATAAAGAAGAAGTTAGAAAATCTGAAGTATTTCAAAAAGCTTTAGAAGTTGTAAAAGTTGTAAAAGAAATGAGAAGATTACAAGTTAAACCTGTTGAAGGTGAAGAAAAATGAATAAAAATTATTTAGCAAATGCATTCTCAATAAATATGTTATCTAAATTTCCAATAAAAGTTACAATTGATAAAATTGACAGATTAGAATTTTGTACAAATATTGATAATGAAGAAATAATAAATGCAATTGGACATGATTCAACAGTTCAACTAATAAATTCATTATGTGATACAAAATTTGAGAAAAATAGGATAGAAATTAAATTAGACAAAAGAGACAAACTATATATTGTGCAAATTTCACAAAGATTAGAAGAAGGAAAAATATTAACGCTAGAAGAAATATTGAAATTGTACGAAACTGGAAAAGTTCAATTTTTCGAGATAATTGTAGACTAATAAGTCAAATAAAATTTTTTTCATCTTTTTGGAATTACGCATTTGGGTTAACTCTTTTATGCTAAAATTTTTTAATATATAAATGTTTTTACGCCGTTATTTTGCGTAAATTATCGTTAGAAAAGTAAAAATTTGTGTGAGTTAAAAGTTTAAAAAGATTTCTTGTAAATTATCGACTCTCATTTATATACTTGTCATTACAATTTTTCAGCAGATGAATGCAAAAAAGTAACAAACGAAAAATTGAAAGAACTTTTAGTTTTGTATTTTTTTAGTAATGTTTATAATTTTGAAAAGAAACAATTTAATCAATATGAGTTTTCTATTGAATTTAGGTGAGTTAGGAACATTCTTTGCAGATGAAATTGAAAATTTGGAAAATTTCACAAACTGGATATCTAGTGATTTTATAAATTTTATTAATGCAATAGTTAATGATATCAAAAATATTACAAGTTTCCTAGGACAAGCAATTTCCGATATTCCTACTTTTATGACAAATATTGCAACTAATTTCTTAACAATTTTACAGAATTTTGTACAAACTGCAATTTCTACAATTCAAGGATTTGTTTCATGGTTTGAACAACAAGTTGTAGGAGCTTTTGAATTTCTATCCTCAATTGCGTCTGATTTCATAAATTCAGCATATTCATTTTTCCAAAATGTAGCTAACGCATTTGCACAAATTATATCAGGAGTAATTTCCGATTTTCTGAACTTTTTCGGAGCTAATATGAAACATATTTCTAATGCAATTTCTCAACTTACTCAATTTTTATCACCATTTATTGCTCCAATTACAATTGGAAAATTCTTACCAGTTATTGTAGATAAATTAGCTGAAATTTTACCAGAAATAGAAATAGATTTAGCTCCAGTTGGATTAGGCGGAAAAATTCCAATTAAATTTGGAGAAATTATAAAAGCTTTTGCAGAAACTTCAGTAGATTTTTTAAATGAAATAAGAACTGAACTTGCTATAACTTTAAAAGAATTTATAAAAGAACCATTTATTTCAGATTTTAAAATTACAGCGAGAGAAATATTTAATGAAATTGGTTTGGGCGATTTGCCATTTGCAGATCCGCCATTTGTACAAATTGGAAGATGGGTAGCTGTAAGGTCTTTTGAAGAAATTAAAGATCACTTAAAAGAAACAATATTGCTAACTGGTTATCCAGCTTGGTTTACTAATGCTTATCTAGAACCTCCAGTTAATGATTTCGCTCCTAAAAATCCATTATTTAGACCTGTAGGAATTCGCGATCTAATCTTAGGGACACAATATGGAATTTTAAACATTTCAGATCTTGAAAAATATGCATATAACAATTTATTAACTCCAAAAACTGCAAAATTAATGTATCAAAACCAAACTGCTAGACTTTTACAAAGAACTGTAGAGCAAGGGATTCGACAATTTATTATTACTCCTCAAAAAGCTTATGAAGAAATAATTCAAAATGTTAATTTAACTGGTAAAGAATTATTTCTAAAAACTTTCACATTAGAATATGAATATGCAGTTCAGAGAATTGTTAGACAATTTTTAAGATCATTATTATCTAGAGCTTTATCAAATTTTGGAAGACCGTACCTTGATTTTAAATATTTAGATGATACAATTGCTAAATTATTTAAAGATCTAGGATATCCAGAAGAAGTAAGAACAGTTTTCGATACTATGATCACACAATCTCAGTTAATTTATACTAATCAACTTCTATTAAGACAATTACAACAAATCGTTAGGTTAGGAATTTTTGATCAGAAAAAGATTAAAGAAGAATTGAAAGCTAATAAATTTAATGAACAAATAGCATTACAAATTTTAGAAAGTGAATTACAATTTGCACAATTGCAAAATATACTAAAAGAATATCAATTCAAACTTAAAAGTTTTCTAATTTCTCCAAGAGATTTAGAAAAAGATCTAAAACATATTGGATTTGATTCTGCAATTATTTCAGCTTTGATTTACGAAAATCAAACAGAACAACTTATAAAGTTTCAATTATCAAATCTAGAAAGTTTAGCGAAAAAAGGCTATTTATCTTTAGATGAAATCAAAAAGCAATTTAAAGCAATTGGAATAATAAAAGAATATGAAGATGCATTTATAAACTTTATAAATCAAGAATTACAAATATCTGCATTTTTGACAATTTTAAAGAGTCAATTAAGACAATTCCAAATAGATTCAAAAATTGCAGAAGTAGAATTGAAGAAATTGAATATTAATGAATATCTGCTAAATCAGATAATTCAAGAAGAATATAACATAAATATCGCAAAACTACAATTAAGCGTAATTGAAACAATTGCGAAAACTTTATACTATGATCAACAACAATTATCTGGAGAATTAGGAAAAATAGTAAAAGATAAAACAGCTCTTGATTTATATAATCAAAAGTTTTATTACGAATACATATATCCAAAAATTATTAATTATCATCTCCAATTGGCTAGACATGGAATTCTTTCAGATATTTCAAAATTACCAAAAGAAGTTATAGAATATGAAATTAAGCCTGCATTATTGACTTATCAAACTACGCTAGAAATTGAGTATATAAAAGAATCATTAAAAGATTTGGAAATTAAGCCAGATAACGCAATAAATGAACTAGAGAAATTAGGAATGCAGAAAGATATAGCTCAATTAATTGTAAATACTTATATTCCGACATTTTATAACGTACATACAATAATTCAAAATGTTATAGAAGGTCAATTATATAAAGTCGGGAAAGTTCCAATAAATCTAGGAAATGCAGAAAGTGAACTAAGAAAACTAGGAATTCCTGATAATCAAATAAAGATTCTTCTAGAACAATATGCTAGTACTTTTGGTCTTGAAATTTGGAGAAGACATTTGCCTTCAATTTCCATAATTGAAAATGCAATAAAGTACAATTATCTAGATCAAAAATTAATAGAATATAGCTTTATCCCATCTGAATTATTGAATTTGTATGTAAACTATTATCAACATTTACTAGTAGCACAAGAAGTACAATCTTTCAAATCTGAATACATAACTGCATTAATTTATAATTATCAGAATTTACAATTTGAAAGTTTGTTAAAACAATATGGAATTAATGAAGCATTATTAAATGTAATAAAATTATTTGCACAAGTAAGAAAAATTGTGACAGGCTTACAAGAACTATATCTAACGCCGACAAAAGCACTTTCAATTAGCGAATATGTATCAAATCCACAACAATTACTACAGAAAGTATTTACAGAATTCCAGATTCCGCAAGAGTTACAAAATACATATTTTGAATATGCAAGAAATAGAAGAGTTAGCAGATATGTTAATGAAATAATTACTACAATTAGCTTACTATTTGAGAAACATAAAATAGATCTTAATACTGCACAATCTTATCTTCAACAATTGAAGAAATATGGATTAACTGATGAAGAAATTCAATTGATAACACTCAATTGGCAATTAAGAAGTGCTTACTAACAATTTCTAAACATCATATACATTATATATTTTATATAGTGTATGGGTTACGTTATCACATGCAAAACAACTCATATACATTATATAATGTATTAGATTTGATTTTTTATTTACCGCATTTTTGATATATTATATCATGCCTTTGCCATACAAGATGAGTTACAAATTACCGTTAGAATATCTATCATTACAAGACTGGAACAACTTTGTTCAGAATTTAATATTTATAAATCAATACGGTACAGCTAAATTATTACAATATTATCAAAATGGTAATTTTCAAAATCTAAAAGATGTATTTGCAAAATATTTATATGTAGCACAATTGAAAGTTAATGGATATAATGTATTATATAATTTGGCAAAACCACTAGCGTATACTTTTGGAAATGTTTTTCAAGAACTCGCAAATAGACCTACCGTCGAATTATCTGAAGTTATTGTTCCGCCTCCTTCACTTAGCTATAATATAAATTATAAATTACCAACTATAAAAAAGCAAATAGAAGTATTAATTCCTAATTTAATTTCTAAAATTGTAATTCCTAACGTCATAGCCGGCACACAATTTATATTTTCTGGAAATTCGAATTTAGCACAACTAACATCTCAATATTTACAATCTGGATATCTTCAAACTTGGAGAAGTATAACATTACAAAATTTAGGAAATAATTCAATTCAAATAAATAATTCGATTTATTTAATGCCTAAACAATGTTTGAAAATTACAGTTTCAAATCCGCAAGAAGTACAAATTTCAGCACAAAATCCTACTTTGGTAAGTGAATTAATTGAATTTGGTGCAATACTAATTACTGCTTATACAATTACAATTACAAATTCTCAACCTGATCCAACTTCAAGTCCATTTCAACAATTGCTAATTTTGAATTTATCAAACATAATTTCTAGTCCTTCACAATTACTTAATTTACAATTTTGCTTAGATTCTCAGTGTCAAACGCCATTATATGCTTGGATTGAAAGTTATAATTCCAATTTATCAAACGTTTATATCTGGATTAATTTACCAATTTCAATTCCCGCAAATTCTTCAATTACAATTTATATGTTTGTAAGAAATTCAATTCAATATCCTTATACTGGACTGAGATCGGATTTATCTCAGACTTATGCACAATATGATAATGGAAAAAATGTATTCTTAATTTATTTTAACGGAAATGAACCATTATCAAATTTTGATACTTTTGGAAATACAATTCAACAAATTTCTACAACTGGGCCATTAGGAAATCAAATAAATGCAATATATTTATCTGGATATTCAAATAATGTTGGATTTGTTTATATTGGAAAAAGTGTACCAAATCAACCAGTAATTGCAGAATCTTCAACAATAGACCTAGGAAATCAAGCTGGAGGATTAGGAGCTAATAACGGTATGGCGGGAATTGCAGATAATACAAATACATCTTCTATAAATGCAATTGGAGTAACTATGGGATATAGTAACTCATATTTTTCTCAATCATATTATATAAATGGCAGTGAAACTAATGATTTAAATCAACAAGGTAGTGCAGTTTCACAGTGGGTTTATGCATGGGTTTATTATTACGGATCTTCAGCTAGTTCATGGTATGGATGTATAGCTCCACAATTCTATAGTTCTGCCGGCGGATATTGTGGAACAGTTAATAATAACCCACTTTCTAGTTCTACACAATTATATTTAAGTGCTATTGGTTCTGTTAGCTCAGGCTTTTGGTGGCAAACAGCTTGGAATTTCATGAGAATGAGGACTTATCCGCCTAACGGCGTAATGCCGTCTAACACAAATCCTCAATTAACTGCAATTTATAGTTAGTGATCTAGAATGTCTTCTAATCTAGTTACTACTAGTTCATCAACTCAATCATTAACTCAATCATCAAATCAATATTCATATCCAATATCAACTTGTTATCCAATTACTTCATTTAGTAAATTACTGAATAAAATAGCGAAACAATCTTTAATTTCTTCACAACTTTGGAATGAAATAGTTCAAGATCTTTATACTGCATACTCAGTTTACAAATATATAAATACTTCATTTCAATATCTATTACAATATCAATTTTCATATGGAAATATATATACTCTTTATGATTTATTTAAAGATATGTATTTTTATATTTCAAATTTAAAGCCATATCCATTTATTCCATTAATTCAAGCTAGACCTGGACTGCCTTTAACTATAGAATATATGAATAATTTAATAAAAGCAATTATAAAATTAGCAAATGAAAATAATATAGCATTAGCAAAATCTTTAAACTTTGTTCAGCCTAATGAAATTGTTAAATCTAGAAAATTTAACGATATCATATACACAGTTAAACAATTCCTAACTTTTGATTTTAATACTTATTTTCTATTAGATTGTTATGGTTCAATATTCAGTAATTTAGTAAATTCAAAATCGGCATTTTTAAATGTATTAATTTATAATCTTCAATATCCTATTAATGCTAATAATACATATATCAAAAATTTGATTATATATCAATTAGATAATACTATATATCTTAATGGTTATTCAATTATTAATGATTTTCTAATTGGAACAAATAATGGAACTATTGTTTTAAATGATAACGCAATTATAGAAAATTTAATATGTAGACAAAATTATGGAGAAATATTGATAAATGGAAATGCAATTATAATAAATAATAAATGTTTTACAGCATTATTTTCAACTACACTTCAACAAACACTTCCAGATTCCATTTCCTTAAATGCTAGATACTTCTTACCTCCGAATAAAATAGTATTTCAATTAACTCCAGGAAGCACAGGTGATTACGCAGTATTAATAAATCCAGATGGTTCTGTTTCTGTATTACCTGATAATACTACGATAAATTCCAATACAGATTACAGTAATATAACCGGTTATTCTACGGTACCTGGTCTTATTGCATTTGGAGGCGGAGAAGAAGCTTATAATCCTTGGTCTCCATGTGCGGAACCATGTTCACCATATGTCGCATTTTACAATACTTCAACTCAACAATTGTCAATTTTCAAAATTCCTGGTGGAAGTTGTGATAATATGAATACTTCATCAATTGTTAAAGGTAATAGTAATGATATAATAGCAATAGGTGGCGCTAACCCAGGATCTTTAACTGGTGGAACTGGATATGTAATTTTTAACTCATCATTATCACCATATTTATATGGAACATTTGCACTTACAGATTCAGCTGGTAATTCGTTATATTTATATAGAATGCCCAAAATAACTGTTGGAAACAATCTTTATTTAATAGCTGGAATTAATAATTCTAATACTATTGCAATAGAATATGTTCCATTACAACTTCTATATACCAACGGGCATAGTTATGCTAATGTATTATGTAACAGTGAAACTATAACTCCAAATTATATAACAACTATTACAAATGATTTTAACTATGAAGGAATATTATCTATATATACAGACGGTACAAATATTTATTTTGTATATTATTCAACTAATGGATATGTAAAATTAGTAATATTTGACACATTCACGAATACTGTCATATCTATTAAACAATTAATTCAATTATCAAATAATAGTTCAACTTTTACTATCGCTAACGGATACGTATATGTATCCGTACAACAAACGAATTCATTTACTGTATATAAATTTGATTTAAATGGAAATTTAATAACATCAAAAAGTTTTACAGGAACTGGATTTATAGATATGAATGGATATATAGTACAGTTTACAAATGGACTAAATGCAGGTTCTAAAATTTTAGTTTATCCGCCGTTCTAATCATAATTTACAAAATACAAATTCTCTATTATCATCAGTTATAAAAGTTAGAATTGTTCCATATAATTTTCTCAACAAATCAAATCTATTCTCTGTCCAATCATGAATTGCTATACAATATTGTTTGTACTTTTGTAATTTAGAAAAATCTAGATTTTTTTCGCAACCTTCACAATCCATAATGAAAATATCACTGTCAGGATATTCGTTACTTTTCCATTCCTCATGAATTTCAACTTTATCACAAATCTTGAATTCTTTACAAATTTTTTCTTTAAAAATTTGATTTAGTTTCTCTTCTTTTTCAAATCCAATTATCTTTTTAGCACCTTTTAAAAGAAAATATAAAGCAGAACTACCACAGTCATTACCAATTATTGTAATTGTTTTATCTTTAACATCTAATTTTGAATAAGCATATTCGAATTCTCTCCAATAACAACACTGTAATTTACAAAAATAATCATCAAAATTCATGTTTGAACTACCTCAAATAGAGCATAAACTTTACATTTTCCAGTTGCCCAAGCGTAAACATTAGCTGGATTTCTAACATGAAATTCTAAACTATCACCGGGCAAGATTGGAAAACTGTTGTACAATTGATTACCAATATAAACTACATAATTACTCAAATTCTGGAGAATTATCCTAACAGTTTCTAATGTTGAACCGCTATAAAGTGGAGAAGGAACTGTCGATAAATTAATTTGTAAACCTTCTATAGTTGGAGGAGATAAATATAATGTTAATTTATTTAAAGTATTAGCTAATCCGACAGTAGCTAAATAGAAATATGTAAATGTATAAGCTACAAAATCTGCAATTTGATAAAGTGTAATTGTTGTAGATTTTTGTAATTGTTTAACTTGTGAAACTAAAGAATAAAATAAATCAGAAACAGATTTATAAATTAAATCTGAAATAGTTCTATATAAATTTGTATATAAATCATATGAAATTTGTTTTGGTAATTTAGAAATAGAATAATAAAGTTGTTGATTTGAATATAGAATTTGATTTATTTGTTGATTTGCAGTTGAGATAAATCCAGCTATATAAATTGGATCTTGTTCTGTAAGAACTGGTTGACCAGAAACATAGACTTCATTTTTGAAAAATCCAGCTAATGCATTTACGCTATTCGGGATATATAAATTTCCATTTTGTAGAATTGAAGTTAATGAATTTCCACCGGTTTCATAGAGTTGATATAGAAGTAATGTAGCAGTGTTCCACATGCTAGAAGTTAGTCTTTGGAATGGACTAGCTAAAAGTGAAGAAATTGAAGTATAAGTTACACTCATACAATTTTAATAAGTAATTGACTAAAATAAAGTGTCACATCTTATAATTCATATAATAAATATAATGTATATAGTTTGTTCTCATTTAGATCATTTAAAATTAAAATATGTCATATTGTTTAGAAATTATTATGAAAATTTTCACTTTTGTTGGATTTACAAAACATTTAGATGAACTAGATTTTGATTACGTAGTAGTCGATAAAACTTTTAATGATATAACTGAAGAACAAATTAAGAAATATCAAGAAAAAATAATTTGGAACGAAACGAATACGGATATTAGATGGTTAAGAATTGCAAAACAATTATTAACAATTGTAAATTTTGCAAAAAATATAGAAGATGATATAATTGCAATTATTGATAGTGATTTAATTATACCAAATTTGAGACAAATTATTCCAAATGAAAGAATTTTTATTCCTTGCTATTGGCTTTATTATTCCTGGGCAAATGAAATTAGACCATTTTGCAGTGGTACAAATTATATTTTCAGAAAATCATTATTACCATATTTGGAATATACAATAAATACATATATAGAAAATGAATATTATAAAGAAATACCAGTTGACATATTTATTCATAATTTTGTTCCGCATATGAACATATTAAAATTAGGAACTATTCATTATGTAAAAACTCCAGATAGAGAAATAAAAATGGAATTTAGATATGAAGATATTCCACAAATTTTCAAACATATTCCTGAATTTGTACTTTTGATAGGTTGATCTGGAAATGCAAACAACTATTTTCTATGTTTATCCTCAACACCACGACGTTTCATTCAAATTTGTAGCTCAAGAACATGTGAAAATGCTAAGAGAGAAATATATAGTTTATGAAATTCCAACATTATCATTTTACCAATTTACACCTTTTAGATATCCAATTTCAATAATTCATCCCTTATTTTACTCTATGTGGAGATGGTCAAAAGTCGAATTTTCATTTTTTGAACAATATAGAACTAGAGTTTCCGCACTTCTAGGAGTTGAAGTAGCAGATACTGATAAAATTGCAAAACAATATATAGATTATGCAAATAATTATACGGATGGAATGATTTTAAATTCTACTTGGTCAATTAATGCATTTAAAAATTCTGGATTAAAAGTTCCTGTTTATAAAGTTTTCCATAATTTTAAAGATAGACTTTTGGCGAAAGATGAAGAACTACAATTAGATGATCAAGTTCTATATATTGAAAAATTAAAGAAAGAGAAGAATTTCAAACTAATATTTATTTCATTATGGCATAGTGATTATAGAAAAGGAGCTGATATTTTTCATGTGATAGCTAAGGAACTACAAAAAGAAAGAAATGATATATATTTCTTGATAAAAAGCGGTCTCCCAAGAACAGATTTTCAAGATTTAAAAATGTTCAATATCTATGGAAATACTTCTTTTGACAATATCGTTAAAATGTACAGAATTTCAGATTTATATTTGCTAACTAGTAGAGGCGGAAGTTTCGAATTAAATGGTTTAGAAGCTTTTATAAATAAAATTCCAGCTATAGCGACAAAAGGTGGAGCTTGGGAAGACTATTATCCTCTTAACTTGAAAGATCTATTAATTGATAGTTGTAAAAATCCACAAATTTTCCCAGATAATCCGATACATATTGGAAATGGAGTTCAAATGTGTATAGAAAAAGCAATAGATAAAATTCTAGATGTTCTAAATAATTATGAAGAATATAAGGCTAAAGTTGAAGAAAATTACAATTTCTGGATAGAAAACTTTAGTTATAATGCAGTTAAAAAACAGCTATTAAATGTTATAGAAAAATATGCTAACTAATTAACTAGATCTCCAAAAATCAATTTCAACAATATAAACTTTACTGTCTTTCACATAATAATTAATTATTGAATTAATATTTTTTCTATATTCACAAATATCAGTTCTTATATTTCTATCATCATATCTATGCAATAAATCGGCATCTTTAACAATCTCTTCAAATTGGTCATATGAAGCTATTACTTCTTTATTAAATCTTAAATTTATTCTTATTATTGTCGAATCTTGGAAAAATTTATCAATAATCGATTTTAATTCTTCAAATTCCATTTTTATCACCTTTTATCTTTTTTCACGAAATAGATCAATTTCTAAGATATTTATAAAACCATCTTCTTTAAAATAATGAATAATAAGCTTAACTACTTTGTTTGATAATTCATAATATACAAATTCATCTGAAGTTATCCAGGGATCCTTATCTATAAAAGATAGATTTGGTCTCCTTACTAATTCGTTATATTCATTTTCTGTAAGTAGTGAACAACCCCGCCCTTACGGACGTGGCATCTCCACCTCACGATGGAGATTTCCTGCTTCTTCCAAGAAACTTACTATACACACCCTCAGAGAAGGGAATGTATAGCAGAGGTCCCCTGTCCACAGGCTCTAAGGGCAGTCCCGACCCCGCACGAAGAATATTTAGAGAAGCATTATAGTCACGATCTACAGTCCAACCGCACTCAGGGCATACAAACACACGGTCAGCCAAAGCCAAGTCCTTCTTAACGTAACCGCACCTAGCACACGTCTTAGAAGTATTCCTCGGATCTACTTTCACTACCCTCCTACCAGCTCTTTCAGCCTTGTAGGAGAGATAGCTCACAAACTTAGAAAAGTCAGAATGAAGAATATGCTTTCTCAAAACTTTACTTTCACTATCCTCAACTATATCCTTTACATCAAGATCTTCCACGTATATCTCATCATACTCTTCTACTAACCACGAAGTCACCTTGTGAATATAATCACTCATCAAGTTCTTCACATGCTCGTGAAGCTTAGCTAGTTTTTTCCTAACCTTCTCGTAGTTTCTAGATCCCTTCTTCTTTCTAGATAATGATTTTTGTAAGATCTTTATCCTCCTCTCGACCTTATCAAAAACCTTGGGGTTCTCTATTACTACACCATCAGAAGTAGTTACTAGTTTATCCACTCCTAGGTCTATTCCAACCACTTTCCCAGCCTTTTCAAGAGGCTTCTTTTCCACCTCGACTTGAAAGATAGCATACCAACCAGTTGAACTCTTCTTTATTATAACTCCTTTTATCTCGCCTTCCAACGGTCTGTGAAAGAGTACTTTTATCTCTCCTATCTTTGAGAGGATCAGCTTGTCTCCCTCAACCTTGAAACCAGATTGATTATAATTGATGATCTTCAAGATCTTCTTGTACCTCAGTTTCCCCACTTTCTTCCCTTTCTTCTTCAGTTCATGAAGAGCATTGATGTTGCTCCATAATTGGTTGTTAACCATTTGAAGGGCTTTAGAGTAAACTAGTTCCTTCCCTTCTATTTTCAACTCTTTCAGCATGTTTTGAGTGTCTTTAGGTGTTATCTTTTTCCCTTCTTTCCTCGCGTTGTTTATCACGTCTAGCAAGGCATTGTATACTTTAGCCTCAATTTGCATCACTTTGATTAGTTTCTCCTCTACTTCTCTCGTTGGGTAAATCTTGTACTTGAATGAGAGTTGGGTCTTGTCATTCTTCTCCTTGGCTCTCCACATATTTTTTCAGTACCTCCAGTGTTACTTGTCCGCTCGTTGCTAGGAAGTAGGAAGGTGACCAGAAGTGTCCTTTCCACAGTTTTTCCTTTACTTGTGGGAACCTTCTCTGTATTTCTCTAGACGTGATGGTCTTGATTGCGTTCACGTACCTGGGTATATTTAGGGTTGGTTTTGCCTTGAATAACATGTGGAAGTGATCCTTATCTACTCCTATGTCTATGACTTCAACTTCGAATGTTTTGCTTATTTCCTGAATTTGTTCCTTTAGGAAGTTTATAATCTCTTCATTATCGAACACCTTTCTGCGGTACTTCACCACCTGGACATAGTGGTAATAAAGAGCGTAAACCGAATGGGATCCTCTGTCCAATCTGTACCGCATAGTTATATGTATTTTTTAATAACTATAAAAAGGTTTCTATAAGGGGGCTATTCATCCCCTCCCTCACGGAAGGGGACTTTCGCCCCCTTAACCCCCGTAAAGTTAAAGATCTCTTAAACGCTAAAGTTAACTCATCAAGATTTTTTTCTTTGAAGAACATGTCTATAATTCGTTTAACTTTCTTTAAATTCATATCTCATTTCACCTACTTCTATTCCTAGACTGAAAAAAATTAAACTTCACGCCACATCTTAATTTCTTTTACATAAGCTATATCATCAATCTCTTCATATTTAAATAAGAATTTCGTGAACTCATTTTGTTCAAATTCAACTGTAAAAATTGCATTTTTTACAGATGTATTTACGAATTTTTTATCTTTTGTCAACTCATAAAATTCATCACCTGATAATTCAATTGAATCATTAGTTTTAATTATGATTTCCTTTATTTCAGCATTTTTTGAAAATATATTAACAAGTTCTTTTAATTCTTTAAATTTCATTTACCTATTCACCACCTTCAAAAATCTAAAAGAATTATGACATTTTTAAATCTTTATTTTTTGGAATAAGTAGGATTAATATTTGGAATTTGAGAAAAATTATCGATAGAATTAGGTAATTAGGAGAAAAGAAAAAATTTAAAAAAAGATTAACTTTCAAATTGACTTTTTAATTTTTCTGCTATGCTAGAATGCATACACAAAAACTTTTTGTTTCTTTTTACTTTTTTAACTTTTATGAAAAATATGCCTTTCTCTACTAATCTCATTATCCTGAAATAAGCATATGGTTGATATTTTTGTGCATCTTGTTCAAATAAAGTTAGTTTACCATTAGAATTGTACATGGAAATACATAGATCTCCAACCTCATCCTTTTGTGCAATTGAAAAAAACTTTTGTAATAACTCTTTTTGTTTTGACCTTAGACTTAACTTTATTTGTTCAGTCATTTTTCTTTCACCAATATACATTATGTAAAAACTCATATATAAAGCTTTCTCTCAATTTTTACGTTTATAGCTTTCTACTTTTTTATGCTTACAATTTCTGCGGAATTAGTAAAAATATCTAAAAAATGAGAAAAATTATCGATAAAAATAAATAATTATAAGAAAATAAGAAATTAGAAATACTAGAAATAATATTAAGAACTTGAAAAAAATTATTGATAAAAAAAATTAACTTGATAACAAATATGCTAATAAGACAAGAACATCAGTAGGAACATTAACGCCTGTGATATCTTTTATCGCATTTAGTAATGAAGATAATCCTTTTATATCTATTTGGCTTTTGCTTGTATCGACTAATAAATTTCCGCTGATATCATCTGCTACATTCAGTAAATCGAAATTGACAACTTCATAATCACTTAGAAATATTGGTGGACTTATAGGAATGAAGGAAAATAGTAAATTCCCCTTTTTATCGCTCCATAACTTTAGTATTACTTTTTTTGATAACGGAACATAAAACACATCCTTATTGATTGCTTTCTTGATGATATATTGGTATACGCCGAAATGTGTCTTTATCACAAGCAATGATAGTCTACTACTATCAAGACTATCGTCATTACTGAAAAAATAATATGCTTTAACTTTTTTTTCGACTTGTGCTTTTTCCATCCTTTTCACCAATACTATATATGTAAAAACTAGTATATAAAGTTTTCTCTAATCTTTTACATCTCTATTTTTCATCTTCAAAACTTGAAAAATATGCAAAAATAAAATATAAAAAAGACTAAAAAAATAATACCTTAAAAATTAAAATTATTTAGCTTGCGTATTTGGATTTTGATCTTTTGCTTTTTCTCTAGCTAATGAATTTACATCTCTTAAAGTATCCATATTCAATAATGCATTTATTCCAGTTACTGTCGTGTCCTTAATTGATTCAATAGCAATAACTGTACTTTTTGACATTTGATCAACAGCTTTAGCAAAATTCTCATTTGACTGCTTTTCATTATATAAGTGTACTATTTCTCCAATTACGAAACTACCAATTAACACTCCTGTTACTGCAAAAAATCCATATAGTGCTCCTTCTAATAATGTTATCGCCATTTTTGGTCAAATAATATTATCAAGAACTAAATAATATAGTTTTCTGTAAATTTAAAAAAATAAAGAATTTTTCAGAAAGATAGATAATGAAATTAGAAAAGATTCACAATTTTTTAGTACGCACTATTTGAATTTCATATAATAAATCTTTTTCATTATCTGTTAACTCCATAGTATTAATTCTTATCTCAATATTATCGTTTAAAGGATAAATAAATTGACTAAATGCTAATTCAATTAATTGCCGATAATCTTCTTCATTAATTTCAAAAGAAATCTTAAATTTTAAACTTAATTCTTGTATATTAGAATCTTCAAAAAACAAATCTATAATTTTTTTAACTTCTTTAAAACTTATTTTTCTTTCCCCAATATTTCCATAAAAATATGACAATTTTATATTTTTACATCTTAAATTTTTCTATCTGCAGAATTAGTATCTGGAAAATGAAAAAAATTCGGCATAGCTTTAGCTAATATTTAGAAAAGAAAAAAACAAACTAAGAATTAAAAAGAAGAAAAAGAAAAAAAGAAAGACTTACTTTTCAAGTTCAATTTTAGTCAATTTTAACATATTGTTTCTTTTTTCAAAAAATAATCTTATGTATCTAGTTTCGTGATATATACCAAATACAGTGCCAAAATCATAATCAAATCTGAATTCAATCTTATCATTAAAGATATTGATATTATTTGAATTTATCCCGTAATATTCCATAATTTTTTCAACAATTTCTTTAAGCTGTTTTTCGCTAAATGTCAGTTCTTTTTTCGTTTTTAACACTTTCCTCTGTACGAATTGATCATTTAAAAAATCTCTAACTACTGAAATTATCTTTTGACTTAATTCTTGACCATTCACCTTTTTCCCCTCATTCTTTCATATGTATCTTCTACTATTTAAATCTTTCTCTATTCTTTTATCTTTCTATCTCTTTATCTTTTCACCGTCTTGATTTTTCAACCTCCTGAATTAGTATCTGAAAAATGAAAAAAATAGTCCATAGTCTTAGATAATAAAGAAAAAATTAAAAAATAAAAATAAGAAAAAAATTAATGAAATAAAAAAAGAAAATTATAGCTTAATCTCTCTCCACATTTGTAACTCCATTACGTAATATTTCTCATCTTTCTTATAGTAGACCAATAACATTTTAACGTACCTTTTTCCTTCTTCCCAATATTCGTAAATGTCAGTTATTACACCGTAATCTTCTGTACCAGTTACCAAGGTACCTTGACCGATTAACTGTTTAAATTCTTCTGGACTAACTTCAACATCTTCCCTAAATCTCAGCTGTAACTCGTCTACTGTACTGTCTTCAAATACTTGATTTACGATTTGATTTAAGAC
>NZ_BAAAUT010000070.1:0-32847 GCF_039534085.1 Planomonospora alba | reverse complement strand
AGAGCGCTTCCCTGACACGGAAGAGGTCACAGGTTCAATCCCTGTATCGTCCACCGCACGACAGGCCCCCGGTCCGCACGGACCGGGGGCCTGTCGTTTCGCCCCGGCCCCCCGGCCCCTCGGCCCCTCGCCCCGCGGCGTCCCGCCCGCGGGTCCGCGGCCGGCGCGGCTCCCGCCCCCGGCTTTTCCGCCGGGGCCTCAGCTTCCCGCCGGGCCCGCCGATAGGGCGGCGTGGACGGTTCCCGGACCTGGCGCATCCACCTCCTCGGCGGTCTCCTCGCCATGGGGGTCTACGTGCTGCTCCCGTACGGGATCGCCCGCGACGCGCTCTACGCCGCGGTCGGCCTGGCCGGGGCGGCGGCCTCGTTCCTGGCGGCCGTCCGCCTGCGCGGCGCCGTCGGCCTCGCCTGGGCGCTGATGGGCCTCGGCCTGCTCGGGGCCTCCACCGGCGACCTCATGTGGCTCTACTACGACCACATCGCCGGGCTGGACCCCTTCCCCTCCCTCGCCGACGTCTTCTACCTGCTGCAGTACCCGTTCGTCACGGCCGCCCTGCTGCTGCTCTCCCGGCACCGGCGCACCCCCGGCGACCGGGGTGCGCGACTGGACAGCGCCATCGTCACCGCCGGCCTCCTGCTGCCCTACTGGGTGCTGCTGATCGAGCCGAACATCGGCGGCCACGACTCCACCTTCGGCCAGGTGGTCGCCCTGGGCTATCCGCTCGCCGACGTGGTGCTGCTCGCCGGGCTCGTCCGGCTGCTGGCCGTCGGCGGCGCGCGCACGCCGTCCTTCCAGCTGATCACCCTGGCCATGCTCTCCCTCCTCTCCGGTGACGTGATCTTCACCTCCACCGTGGGCGCGGAGATCTCCGGCCTGCCCCTCGGCGACCTGCCCTTCCTGATGTCCTACGTCCTGTGGGGAGCGGCGGCGCTGCACCCCTCCGCGGGCGACCTGCTGCGGACCTCGCCCGACGGCGCACCGGTCTTCACCACGCGCCGGCTGCTCACCCTGATGGCCGTCGTCCTGCTGGCCCCCGGCACGATGGCCGCGCAGCTCCTGGCCGGGTTCGAGCCGAGCGCCTGGCCGGTGACCGTCACATCGGCGCTGCTCTTCGTGCTGGTCGTGGCCCGCATGGCGCTCCTGCTGCACCGCCTGCAGGAGCAGGCCCGCATGCTGGACGAGGTCGCCCGCACCGACATGCTGACCGGCCTGCCCAACCGCCGCACCCTCGACGCCCAGCTGGCCCGCGAGTACGAGCGCGCGGACGGCGACGGCACGCCGCTCTGCCTGGCCATGATCGACCTCGACCGGTTCAAGCAGTTCAACGACGCCCACGGGCACCAGGCCGGCGACCTGCTGCTGTCGGGCGCCGCCACGGCGTGGAGCCTGGCGCTGGGCGGGCGGGACATGCTGGCGCGCTACGGCGGCGAGGAGTTCGTGCTCGTCATGCCGGGACGCGACCTGCGCGACGCCGAGCGGCTGCTGGCCTCTCTGCGCGTCGTCACCCCGCAGGGGCAGACCTTCTCGGCGGGCCTGGCGCTCTGGGACGGCCGCGAGCGCCCGTCCGACCTGCTGCACCGCGCCGACCTCGCCCTGTACGCCGCCAAGGAGGCCGGGCGCGACCGGGTCGTGCGGGCGGCGGGCTCCCGCCCCGGCCCCTCCCCGTCCTCCACCAGGGCGTAGGCGGCCCCGCCCTGGTGGGCGGGAACATCCCTCCGCAGGCCCCCGGAGCCGCGGTCCCCGCCGGTTCCTGGGATGATGCCCTGAGTCCGAGCACCGTTCCAGATCGGGGAAGTCGTGCGGCTGACACCGACCGAGCGCGACCGGCTGCTGCTGTTCACCGCGGCCGAGCTGGCGCGCGCCAGGAGGGCCAGAGGGCTGCGGCTGAACGTGCCGGAGGCCACCGCGCTGATCGCGGACGCGGTCTGCGAGGCCGCGCGGGACGGCGCGCGGCTGGCCGAGGCGGTCGAGGCCGGGCGGAGCGTGCTCGGCCCCGGCGACGTGCTGCCGGGCGTGGCCGACATCGTCACCGAGGTGGTGGTCGAGGCGGTCTTCGACGACGGCAGCCGGCTCGCCGTGGTGACCGACCCGATCGGGGGCGGCTCCCTGGGCGCGGAGGCGCCCGGCGCGGTCACCGCGGCCGGGCCGGCCGGTCCCGGGCGGGGAGCGGGATCCGCCGGGGCCGCGGATCCGGTGCGCCCGCAGTCCCCGGACGCGGTGGAGGTGGAGGTCCTCAACACGGCGGCGGTGCCGATCAGCGTCACCTCCCACTTCCACTTCTTCGAGGTCAACCCCCGGCTCCGGTTCGACCGGGCCGCCGCCTACGGGCGCAGGCTCGCGGTGCCCGCCGGCGCGGCGGTCCGCTTCGGCCCGGGTGAGAGCCGTACCGTCCGGCTGGTCCCCGTCGGCGGCGCCCGGGTCGTGATCGGGTTCGCCGGGCTGGTGGACGGCCCGCTGGACGCGCCGGGGGCGTTCGAGCAGGCCATGGAGAAGGCGCGGGCCTGCGGCTACCTGGGGAGCGGCGCATGAGCGGGCGGACCCCGGGCGCGGCGGCGCCGCTCGCCGGGCCGGCGAGGGAGGCCCCGTGAGCGTGTACGGCCCGCGCGCGGGCGACCGGGTCCGGCTCGGCGACACCGGCCTGGTGGTGGAGGTCGAGCACGACTCGCAGCAGCCCGGCGAGGAGTTCCTCGCCGGGTTCGGCAAGACGGCCCGCGACGGCCTGCACCTGAAGGCCGCCTCCGTCGCCGAGACCTGCGACCTGGTCGTCAGCAACGTGCTGATCCTCGATGCGGTCCTGGGCGTGCGGACCGCGTCGATCGGCGTCCGCGAGGGGCGCATCCACGCCGTCGGCCGGGCCGGGAACCCCGACACGCTGGACGGCGTGGACGTGGTGGTCGGCACCGGGACCACGATCGTCTCGGGCGAGGGGCTGATCGCCACGGCGGGCGCGATCGACACGCACGTGCACCTGCTCAGCCCCCGCATCCTGGAGGCCTCCCTCGCCTCCGGCGTCACCACGGTCATCGGCCAGGAGTTCGGCCCGGTCTGGGGCGTCGGGGTGAACTCGCCGTGGGCGCTGCGGCACGCGTTCAACGCCTTCGACGCCTGGCCGGTGAACGTCGGCTTCCTGGCCCGCGGCTCCTCCTCGCACCCTGCCCCGCTGGTCGAGGCGCTGGCCGAGGGCGGGGCGAGCGGCTTCAAGGTGCACGAGGACATGGGGGCCCACACCCGGGCGCTGGACACCGCGCTGCGGGTGGCCGAGGAGCACGACGTGCAGGTGGCGCTGCACACCGACGGCCTGAACGAGTGCCTGTCGGTCGAGGACACCCTCGCCGTGCTCGAGGGCCGGACCATCCACGCCTTCCACATCGAGGGCTGCGGCGGCGGCCACGTGCCGGACGTGCTCCGGCTGGCCGGGGTGGCCAACGTCATCGGCTCCTCGACCAACCCGACGCTGCCCTTCGGCCGGGACGCGGTCGCCGAGCACCACGCGATGATCGTCTCGGTGCACGGGCTCAAGCCGGAGCTGCCCGGGGACGCCGCCCTGGCCAGGGACCGGATCCGGGCGGGCACGATGGGCGCCGAGGACGTGCTGCACGACCTCGGGGTGATCGGCATCACCTCCTCCGACGCGCAGGGCATGGGCCGGGCGGGCGAGACGGTCCGCAGGACGTTCGCCATGGCGGGGAAGATGAAGGGCGAGCGGGGACCGGCCGAGCCCGGCGGCGGGGGCCGCGGGGACAACGAGCGGGTCCTGCGCTACCTGGCCAAGCTGACGATCAACCCGGCGATCGCGCACGGGCTGGCGCACGAGGTCGGCTCGCTGGAGCCGGGGAAGCTCGCCGACATCGTGCTGTGGCGGCCCGACCACTTCGGCGCCAAGCCGCAGCTCGTGCTCAAGGCCGGTTTCCCCGCCTACGGCGTGACCGGCGACCCGAACGCCTCCACCGACGACTGCGAGCCGCTGGTGCTGGGCCCGCAGTTCGGGGGGTACGGCGCGACCGCCGCGGACCTGTCGGTGGCCTTCGTCAGCGGGGCCGCCGCCGAGGCCGGCGGGGACCGCATGACCACCCGGCGCCGCCGGGTGGGCGTGCGCGGCACCCGCGGCATCGGGCCCGCGGACATGGTCCGCAACTCCCGGCTCGGCGAGGTCCGGGTGGACGCGCACGGCCGGGTCACCCTCGACGGCGAGGAGATCCGCTCCGATCCCGCCGAGGCGGTCTCCCTCAGCCGCCTCTACTTCCTCTGACCTCGGCCTCCCGGGGAGCCGCGGGCGTCCCTGCCGCCTCCGCAGCGGCGACGGCCACGGCGGCACGCGGCAACAGCCCTGCACATGGGACATATGACATTATCTGTCCAGCGGTTGTCCGGATCCGGCCATTCTTATAATGGATCTTGTCAGTAGGGGCGAATAATGCGAATACTTTCGATTTGTTCTTATTGGCGAGGAAGGTTCGTGATGAAGAAGGTCATCGTTCACAAGCCCGGTACGGTCACGCTCAGCGGGGCCGCCAGCCCCAAGCACGTCGGCTGACCGGACGACACCGCACCGGCGTCCAGAAATGGGCGCCGGTCCATGAAGGAAGCACGAGGAGAACGGTGAATCGGGGCCCCCTGCCCCCGGGAGAGGAAGCCGCGGAGGAGACACCCCCTCCCCCCCTGCTCCTGCCCCCCGTGGACGCCGACCGGCGACTGCGCGGGCCGTACACCGCCGTCGGCGCGGTCGTCGCAGCCGTGCTGCCCGACGCCCCGCCGGAGCTGGCCGCCCGCTACGACATCGAGCTGCGCACCGTCGCCCCCGACCTGCACGACCGGATCCCCGAGCGGCGCCGGTCCCGGGCCGACGCCCTGCCGCGGGCCGAGCGGATCCTGGTCCACGCGCCGCGCCGGACCCTGCGCATCGCCAACGGCGTCGCCGAGTTCCTCCGCGGGCACCTGGAGCGCACCGGGCCCCGCAGGCTCGTCGTCACCGGCCTGGCGGAGGCCGACCCGACCGACCTCGAGGCGCTGGCGGTGCTGCGCCGCCGGATCCCGCCGGAGCTGCTGGCCGTGGAGACGCACGAGCAGGCCGCGCCGCTGCCGGAGCTCGACCCCGCCGAGCACGACAAGTGCGCCGACGAGCTGGAGCGGCAGGGCACGGCCGGCGCGCGCCTGGCCGCCGTGTACCACCGCGAGCGCGGCACCGACCCGCGCCGGGCGGTGGAGGCCCTGCGCTTGGCGGTCGAGTGGTGCCTGGACGCCGGCTGCCACGACGCGGTCGCGGAGCTGGGCGCGCGCGGACTGGCGCTGACCGACCCCGCCGCCGAGCCGGACGTCTGGTGGCGCTTCCTGCACAGCACCGCCACCGCGCTCGGCTCGCTGCGCCGCGAGGAGGAGGCGGCGGCCCTGTTCGACCTCGCCCGGCGGGAGAGCACCTCCCCCGTCACGCACGCCGCGGCCGCCTACGCCACCGGCATGCTGAAGATCCGCCACCACGATGCGGCCCGGCGCGACCCGGACGCGGCGCTGGCCTGGGTGAACGAGGCGATCGCCATCTCGACGCTGCTGCCCGACCCGCGCGAGCGGGCCTTCAAACTGGGCTTCGACCTCAACGCCCGGGCCCTGATCGAGGTGCGGCGCGGCCGCCCCGAGGCCGCCATGGAGCTGGTCCAGCGCGCCATCGACCTGGCCGACGAGGGACTGGGACCGGACGAGCACCCGATCCACCGGCTGGTGCTGCGGGCCAACCGGGCCCAGCTGTCGGTCATGCTGGGCCGCCCGGAGGCGGCGCTGGAGGACCTGGACGCGGTGATCGCCGCCGACCCCGGCTACCCCGACTACTACATCGACCGGGGCAACCTGCTGCACCGGCTCGGCCGGGCGGACGCGGCGGTGGCCGACTACGAGACGGCCATGCGGGTCGGCCCGCCCTTCCCTGAGCCGTACTACAACCGGGCCGAGATCCGCTTCTCCGCCGGCGACCACGCCGGCGCGCTCGCCGACCTGGACCACGCCCTGGCGCTGGACCCGGAGTTCGTCGACGCGCTGGCCAACCGGGCCGGCCTGCTGGCCGCGCTCGGCGAGTACGGCAGGGCGCGGGCGGACGCGGAGGCGGGGCTCGCGCTGGAGCCGGACAACCCGTACCTGCTGTGCGCGCTGGGCCAGGTGGAGGCGGCCGAGGGGCGGTACGCGCAGGCGCGGGCCGCGTTCGACCGGGCGCTGGAACGTTCTCCCGGCCTGACGGCGGCCTGGGCCGGCCGGGGCGCGCTGGCCTTCGAGACCGGAGACCCGCAGGGCGCGGTCGCCGACTTCACCCGGGCCCTGGAGCCGGGCGCGGACCCGGCGCTGCTGTTCAACCGGGCGCTGGCGCTGCGCGCGGCGGGACGCGCGCGGGAGGCCGCCGCCGACCTGTCCAGGGCGCTGGAGCTGGACCCGGACGACGAGGACGTCCGGCGCGAGCTGCAGGCGCTCCGCGGGCAGGGGTGAGACCGGGCGGGACACCCCTGCGGGCCCCGCTCCGGCGGGACCGGCCGGCGGCTCGGCACGGGGCCGCTCAGCGTCGGCCGGCGACGGCTCGGCCCGGCGGGGCCGCTCAGCGGACGGCGGGCAGGGCGCCCGCCAGATAGCGCTCGGCCAGCTCGCAGGTGCCCCGGGTGTAGCCCGCACCCAGCTCCGCGGCGATGTCCACGCCGCCGTGGCTGCCGATCCAGGCGACCAGGAGCAGCCGGCGCAGCAGGACGAACGTCCAGATCTCGGCCTCGTCCCCGGTGGGCAGGGCGAGGACGGACCGGTAGCCCCGCAGCCAGGCCTCGGCCATCTCGGGCACCCGCGGGTCGTGCTCGATGAAGCTGAGCGCGGCGGCCAGGTCGTACAGGTACCAGCCGAAGCCGCAGTCGTCGAAGTCGATCACGCTGGGCGGGCCGTCCCCGGTCACCAGCAGGTTGGCCAGGCGCAGGTCGGCGTGGATCAGGCCGTAGCGCTCCGCGCCCCGGCCGAACCGGCGCAGCCGGTCCCGCAGCTCCGCCGCCAGCCGCCCCAGCAGGGACAGCGCCCCGGCGTCCATGCCCGGTCCGTCCTGCCAGCGCCCCCAGCGCGACTCGGTCCCCAGGGCCGCGTCGTAGTCCCAGTGGAAGCGGGTGAAGCCGGGCGGGCGGCGCCAGGAGCGCGCGTGCCGGTGCATGCGCGCGGTGACCTCGCCGAGCCGCTCGAAGCCCTCGATCAGGCGGTCCCGCGGCGGCTCGGTCCCGGGCAGGAACTCGAACAGCACGCACGCGCGCTCCGGCGCTCCGGGGGAGGTCCCCGGCACGGTCAGCATCCGGGAGCCGTCCGGCGCGGGGATCACCGCCGGGGTCCGCACCCCCGCCTGCGCGCGCAGCGCCTCCAGCCAGGCCAGCTCGGAGCGGATCGCGGCGGCGGAGTGGTAGCCGAGCCGGTGCACCCGCAGCACCGCCCGCAGGCCGGTCTCCGGGTCGTCCACCCGGAAGGTCGCGTTCTCCGAGACGTTGATCAGGGTGACCTCGGCGGCCGGCCGGCCCGCCTGCCGCGCCGCCGCGCGGGCGGTCCCGTGCACCCGGGCCAGCACGCCGCCGCCGGCGGACAGGTCGTGGGTGCGCGTCGGCCCCGGCCCGCCCGGCCGCCCGCCCGTCCCGGCCCGCCCGGCCGCGGCCGCGGCCGCACGTCCGGCGGGTTCCGCGCACTCCGCCGGTTCCCGCGTCCCGACGCTCATCCCTGACCCGAGGCGCGCAGGAAGGCCAGCACCGCGAGCACCCGCCGGTGCTGGTCGCCGTCCTCGACGTGCAGGCCGAGCTTGGCGAAGATGCTGCGGATGTGCTTCTCCACCGCACCGTCGCTGACCACGAGCTGGCGGCCGATGGCCGGGTTGGACCGGCCCTCCGCCATCAGCCCGAGCACCTCGCGCTCGCGCGGGGTGAGCGCGTCGAGCGGGTCGTCGCGGCGGCGCCGCACCATCAGCTGGGCCACCACCTGCGGGTCGAAGACCGTGCCCCCGGCCGCGACCGAGCGCAGGCCGCCCATGAAGTCGTCGACGTCCACGACCCGGTCCTTGAGCAGGTAGCCCACCGCGCCGCGCGCGTCGGCGAGCAGGTCGTCGGCGTAGGACACCTCCACGTACTGCGACAGGATCAGCACCGGGGCCCCCGGCACCCGCCGCCGCGCCTCGACCGCCGCCCGCAGCCCCTCGTCGGTGAAGCTCGGCGGCATCCGGACGTCCACCACGGACACGTCCGGCCGCAGCTCGGCGACGGCCTCCACCAGCGCGCCGCCGTCCCCGACCGCCGCCACCACCTCGCAGCCGAACTCCTCGAGCAGCCTGATCAGGCCCTCCCTGATCAGCACAGCGTCGTCGGCCACGACTATCCGCACGGTACCTCCGCCACGATCACCGTCGGCCCGCCCGCCGGGGAGTCCACCGACAGCTCGCCGTCCACCGCCCGCAGGCGGTCGGCGAGGCCGGACAGGCCGTGTCCCTTGGCGACGTGCGCGCCGCCGACCCCATCATCCCCGATCGTGAGCATCAGGACATCCCCGGTACGGCTCAGCGTGACCGTGCAGACGGTGGCGTGGCTGTGCTTGGCGACGTTGGTCAGGGCCTCGGCCACCACGAAGTAGACGGCGTTCTCCACGGCGGCGGGGAAGCGCTGCTCGGTCTGCACGTCCAGCTCGACCGGGACGGTGCAGCGGCCGGCCAGCGCGGCCAGCGCCGGGGCCAGGCCCCGGTCGGTGAGGATCGGCGGGGCGATGCCGCGGGAGAGCGCCCGCAGTTCGTCGAGGGTCTCCCGGGTCGAGGTGATGGCCTGGGCGAGCATCTGGTCGACGGCCTGCGGGTCGCGCCTGAGCTGGCGCTGGGCCCGGGACAGGTCCATGGCCAGGGAGACCAGGCGCTGCTGCGGCCCGTCGTGGATGTCGCGCTCCAGCTTGCGCAGCGCGTTGGCCTCGGCCGAGACCGCGGCCGCCCGGCCCTCGGCCAGGTCGTCGATGCGCTCGTGCAGTTCGGCGACCCCGGTGAGCATGGCCCGGCCGAGCCCTGCCTGGATCAGCGCCGCGCCGCGCAGCACCACCGGCAGCGTGAGCGCGAACAGCAGGCCGATCACGGTGGTGAGGACGACCTCCATCAGCGCGCTGTCGCCGAGCCCGATCAGCTCGGCCAGGCCCGTGTTGCCCGGGATGTTGGCGGTGATCCAGCCGTAGACGGGGGCGGTCAGCCCGAGGACCGTCCCGACCCACCAGGTGATCGTGAGGCAGAACGTCACCAGGGCGATCGGGAAGTTCACGATGCCGTGCAGCAGGTCCAGCCACGACTGCCCGTTGGTCAGCGGGTTCACCATCCGGCGGAACCCGCCGGCGCCCTCGGGGGCCCGCCGGTAGCGCGGCCGGGCGACCGGGCGGCCGAGCACCTCGGGAAGCATCCGCCGCTCCAGGTCGGCGAAGCCCCGGGCGACCATCAGCGTCGCCGCCAGGACCGGCAGGCCGACCCAGACGATCACCGTCCCGACCCCCGCGGCGAAGCCCGCCACCAGCAGGACGAAGGCGACCACCGCCAGGGGGAAGCCGAGGAGCAGGTAACGGGTGTCGGTGCCGACGCGGCGCAGCAGTGATCTCATGCCGCCAACGCTACGAGGCCTCGGCCGTGCGTTCGACCCTGCTCACCGGCATATAGGGGTAGGGCGCGCCCTACCCCCGCCGGTGGGGCGGGCGTGCCGCGGACAGGCCCGCCTCCGTGACTGCGCCTGCGGGGGTCCTCGCGGAAGTCTCGGAGCACCACACCCGCGAGGAAACGAGACCCCCGATGGCCGCCGTCCTGACCCGCCCCGCGCCCGCTCCCCCGCGGCCCGCCCCGCCCCCGGCGCCGCCGCGTCAGCCGCCGGGCCGCGACCTGTTCGTCGACGTCCTGCGGCTGTTCGGCATCGCGCTGGTGGTGCTGCAGCACTGGAGCATGCCGGTGCTGTCCTTCGCCGGTGACCGGATCACCACGGGGAACGCGCTGGCGTCGGGGAACGCGTGGGCCGTCACCTGGATCAGCCAGGTGATGCCGCTGGTGTTCTTCGCCGGGGGTGCCGCCAACGCGATCAGCCACCGCGGCGCGGCCCGGCGGGGCCTGGCCGGTCCCGCCTGGCTCGCGGGGCGGCTGCGCCGCCTGGTCTGGCCGGTGCTGCCGCTGGCGGCCGTCTGGATCCCGCTGCCGCACCTGCTGCTCGCGCTCGGCCTGCCCGAGCAGCCGGTGGTCACGGCCGCGCGCCTGGCCGGCCAGCTGCTGTGGTTCCTGGCGATCTACCTGGTCGCGGTGGCGGCGACGCCGCTGATGCTCAGGCTCGACGCGGCCTACGGCCCGCGGGTGCCCGCGGTGCTGGCGGCGGGGGCGGTCGCGGTGGACGCGGCCCGCTTCGCCGGTGGCCTGGAGATCGCCGGGTGGGCCAACATCGCCCTGGTCTGGCTCGCGGTGCACCAGCTCGGCTTCCGCTACGCCGGCGGCCGCCTGCGCCGTCCGTGGGCCATGGCCGCGGGAGGCTACGGCCTGGCCGCGGCGCTGGTGGCGTTCGGGCCCTACCCGGGCAGCATGATCGGCATGCCGGGCGCGGCGGTGTCCAACATGGCGCCGCCCACGGTGGCGCTGCTCGCGGTGGGTCTGGGGCAGATCGGGCTGGCGGTGGCGCTGCGCCCGCGGATCGCCGCCCTCGCCGCGCGGCCGGCGGCGGCGCGGCTGCTCGGCTGGGCCGGCCGGCGCATGATGACGGTCTACCTGTGGCACATGGCCGCGCTGTTCGCGGTCACCGCGGTGGTCGTGGTGGGGCTGGGCCTCGCCACGCCGGAGCCGGGCGGTCCGGACTGGCTGGCGGGCTGGCCGCTCTGGCTGACCGCGCTCGCGCTGGTCATGCGGCTGCTGCTTCGGGCCTTCGCCCGGTTCGAGGAGCCGCCGGCGGCCGCGCCGTACCGCGGCGGGGCGGTCAGGGCCACGGTGGCGGCGGCGCTCGCCGGGGCGGGGCTGCTCACCCTGACGGTGTCCGGCTTCGTGCCCGGACCGGCGCCCGCGCTCGGTGCCGCCGCGCTCGTGGCGGGCCTGCTGCTGATCCGCTCGCGCCGCCGGTAGGGCCTCCCGCGGGGCGCGGTCCCCCGGAACGGAGCCCCCCTGCGGCCCCCCTGCGGTTCGACAAGTGCCGGTTGTTCGGCAGGATGGGAAGCGTGAGCCTCGTAGACCGCCTTCCCGAAGAGATCGACGCCGACCCCGATGCCATCTTCGACGCCTTCGTCGAATGGAACACCGAGCGGGGGCTCACCCTCTACCCGGCGCAGGAAGAAGCCCTGATCGAGGTCGTCTCCGGCAACAACCTGATCCTGGCCACCCCGACCGGGTCCGGCAAGAGCCTGGTCGCGGCGGGCGCGCACTTCACCGCGCTCACCCGGGACGTGCGGACCTTCTACACCGCGCCGATCAAGGCGCTGGTGTCGGAGAAGTTCTTCGACCTGTGCGAGCTGTTCGGCACCGAGAACGTCGGCATGATGACCGGCGACGCGAGCGTGAACCCCGGTGCCCCCGTCATCTGCTGCACCGCCGAGATCCTCGCCAACGTCGCGCTGCGCGACGGCGCGAAGGCCGACATCGGCCAGGTCGTGATGGACGAGTTCCACTTCTACGCCGAGCCGGACCGCGGCTGGGCCTGGCAGGTGCCGCTGCTGGAGCTGCCCCAGGTGCAGTTCGTGCTGATGTCGGCGACGCTCGGCGACGTGAGCATGTTCGAGCGCGACCTGACCCGGCGCACCGGCCGGCCCACCGCGGTGGTCAAGCACGCCGAGCGCCCGGTCCCGCTCGTCTACTCCTACCGGATGACCCCGCTCCACGAGACGCTGGAGGAGATGCTCTCCACCAACCAGTACCCGGTCTACGTGGTGCACTTCACCCAGGCCGCCGCCATGGAGCGCGCCCAGGCCCTGATGAGCATCAACATGTGCAGCAAGGCCGAGAAGGAGGCCATCGCCCGGATGATCGGCGGCTTCCGGTTCACCACGAACTTCGGCCGCGCCCTGTCCCGCCTGGTACGGCACGGCATCGGCGTGCACCACGCCGGCATGCTGCCCAAGTACCGCCGCCTGGTGGAGCGCCTGGCCCAGGCGGGCCTGCTGAAGGTCATCTGCGGCACCGACACCCTCGGCGTCGGCGTGAACGTGCCGATCCGCACCGTGCTGTTCACCGCGCTCAGCAAGTACGACGGCAGCAAGGTCCGGCGGCTGCGCGCCCGCGAGTTCCACCAGATCGCCGGGCGGGCCGGCCGGGCCGGCTACGACACCATCGGCTACGTCGCCTGCCAGGCCCCCGAGTACGTCATCGAGAACGAGCGGGCGCTGGCCAAGATCGGCGACGACCCGAAGCGGCGGCGCGGCTACGCCCGCAAGAAGCCGCCGGAGGGCTTCGTCGGCTGGAGCGAGGAGACCTTCGCCAAGCTCCAGGAGGCCGAGCCGGAGCCGCTGACCTCCCGCTTCAAGGTCACCAACGCCATGCTGCTGGCGGTCATCAACCGGGGCGGCGACTGCTTCGCCGCGATGAAGCACCTGCTGACCGACAACCACGAGGACCGCAAGTGGCAGCGGCGGCACATCAGCCAGGCCATCGCGATCTACCGCTCGCTGCTGGCCGGAGGCGTGGTCGAGCAGCTGCCGGAGCCGGACGAGCAGGGCAGGTGGGCGCGCCTGACGATCGACCTGCAGGAGGACTTCGCGCTCAACCAGGCGCTGTCGACGTTCGCGCTGGCCGCCTTCGAGCTGCTGGACCGGGAGTCGCCCACCTACGCGCTCGACATGGTCTCGATCGTGGAGTCCATCCTCGACGACCCGCGCCAGGTCCTGTCGGCGCAGCTGAAGAAGGCCCGGGGCGAGGCCGTCGCGGAGATGAAGGCCGACGGGATCGAGTACGAGGAGCGCATGGAGCGCCTCGCCGAGATCACCCACCCGATGCCCCTGGCCGACCTGCTGCTCGGCGCCTACGAGACCTACCGGCGCGGCCATCCGTGGGTGGCCGACCACACGGTGAGCCCCAAGAGCGTCGTCCGCGACATGTACGAGCAGGCGATGACCTTCACCGAGTACATCGCCCACTACGAGCTGGCCCGCTCCGAGGGCACCGTGCTGCGCTACCTCGCCGACGCCTACCGCACGCTGGCGCGGACCATCCCCGAGCACCTGAAGACCGACGACCTGGTCGACCTCATCGAGTGGCTCGGCGAGCTGGTCCGCCAGGTCGACTCCAGCCTGATCGACGAGTGGGAGAAGCTCGCCAACCCGGCGGCGGCGCTGGAGGCCGAGGAGGAGATCGAGGTCAAGCCCCGCCCGGTCACCGGCAACCCGCGCGCCTTCCGGGTGCTGGTCCGCAACGCGATGTTCCGCCTGGTGGAGCTGGTCGCGCTGGAGAAGGAGGAGGAGCTGGCCGAGCTCGCCCCGGACGTGGACTGGCCCGCCGCGCTGGACGCCTACTACGAGGATCACGACGAGGTCGGCACCGGCCCGGACGCCCGCGGACCGGCCCTGCTCCGCATCGAGGAGGAGAAGGAGCTGTGGAGGGTCCGGCAGGTCATCGCCGACCCGGCCGGCGACCACGACTGGGGCATCGACGCCCAGGTCGACCTGGCGGCCTCCGACGAGGAGGGCCGCGCGGTGATCCACGTCCTCGGGCTCAACCGCCTCTGAGGCCTCCGGGCCCGACGGCCCCGTCTCCCGGGGCCGGGCCCGGCGCCGGTCCGCGTCCCGTGCCCGCCCGCCGGGTGCGGGGCCGTACCGGACCGGGGTCGGGCACGGGGCCGCGCCCGGCGGTCGGGCCCTCTCAGGGGTGCATGCGCGCACCCTTGACGATCTTGTCCACCGCGTTCCGCGGCCCGTACACGGCCAGGCCCACCAGGTCGAGCCCTGCCCGGGGCACCGCCCGCACGGCGGCGCGGTTGTCCCGGTCGTTGCCGGTGGCGAACAGGTCGGAGGTGAACACCGACAGGACGGCGTCCCGGCCGACCGCGCGCGAGTGAGCCCGCGTCAGCGTCTCCTTGTCCCCCTCGAAGACCAGGACGGGCTGGCGGAACATGGGCAGGTAGGCGGTGCCGTCCGCGTCCGCGTACGGCTCGCCGACCACCTCCGGCCGCGCCGTGCCGAGGCCGCTGACCAGGAACGCCGTCACGTTCAGCCGCTGCCACGTCTCCAGGTCCTCGCGGAGCAGGACGGCGATCTTGGTATCGAAGCGGACGGGTCCGCTCCCGGACTCCACGGTGACTTCCATGGCAACGGATTCTGCTGGACCGCCGCGGACGGGGTCTTGTACGTTCTTCGCGTGCCCGCCCGCCCGGACATCTCCGCCTGGCGCCCGCCCGTGCGGGGCGTCACCGAGGTCTTCCACGCGCGCTTCACCGAGCACGCCTACCCCATGCACACCCACGAGTCGTGGACGCTGCTCCTCGTCGACGACGGCGCGGTCCGCTACGACCTGGACCGCCATGAGCACGGCGCCCTGGAGAGCACCGTCACCCTGCTCCCGCCGCACGTGCCGCACAACGGCTGCTCGGCCACCCCGCGGGGGTTCCGCAAGCGGGTGATCTACCTGGACTCGACGCAGCTCGGCGACGACCTCGTCGGCCCGGCGGTCGACGCCCCGGTGCTGGACGACCCCGCCCTGCGCGAGCGGATCCACCTGCTGCACGTCTGCCTGGCGTTCCCGGGCGAGGAGCTGGAGGCCGAGAGCCGCCTCGCGTTCGTCACCGAGCGGCTCCGCGACCACCTGCGCGGGCGGGCCGGGACGCGGCGGGCCGTCCGCGACCCGGAGCTCGCCCGCCGGCTGCGCGAGCTGCTCGACGAGCGCTTCGTCGCGGGTCTCACCCTGAGGGAGGCCTCGGACCTGCTGCACGCCCACCCCACCCACCTGGTCAGGGTGTTCGGCCGGGCGTTCGGGATGGCACCGCACCAGTACCTGACCGGGCGCCGCGTCGACCTCGCCCGCCGGCTCCTGCTCCAGGGCGTGCCGCCGCGCGCCGCCGCGGCGGCCGCCGGCTTCCACGACCAGCCCCACCTGACCCGGCACTTCAGACGCGTCCTCGGCACCACCCCGGGGCACTACGCGCGGTCCGGCCCGGCCGCGGACGGGCGGGCGGTCCCCGGGCGCCGAGAGCCGGGCGCCGCCTGCCTGACCGGCCGGCTCCCGCCGTCCGGCGCGACGGAAAACGCCTTGCGGAACCGGTGAGAATAGGGCCCATGAGCGATGCGGAGATCAGGCAGGTCCTGGGGCTTCTCTACCAGGACGACACGTTGCGGGTGCTGGCGGCGCTGGCGCTGGAGCGCTCTCCTGCGGAGTCCGGGCTGGACCGCGATCCGATGCTGCTGGCGCTGGACCGGCTGGAGCGCGGCGGGCTGGCCGTACAGGACGGCGAGGGCTCCTGGCGGCTGCGGCGGGAGCGCTTCCGCGAGCTGCTGCACGCCGCCGCCCCGCCGCCCGAGCCCGTCTCGCCGGAGGAGAAGGTGCTGCGCTCCTTCCTGGTGGACGGGCGGCTGCGGGCCATCCCCGCCAAGCGCGACAAGCAGCTCGTCGTGCTCGACTACGTCGCCCAGGTCTTCGAGCCCGGCGTGCGCTACTCGGAGAAGGAGGTCAACGTCGCGCTGCGCGCCTTCCACGACGACTACGCGGCGCTGCGCCGCTATCTGGTGGACGAGGGCATGCTGAGCCGGGAGAACAACGTCTACTGGCGCAGCGGCGGCACCGTCGAGGCCTGAGAGAGCCGGCGGCGGGCCGGCGGAGCGGCCCCGGCGGGGCGGGATGCGTGCCGGGCGCCTTCCGGGCGCCCGGCGGGCGGTCACTGGCCGTAGTAGCGCCTGGCGCCGTCGTGGAGCGGGACCGGGTCGGTCCGCGGGGCGTCCTCCCGGGTGATGCTCCCGGCCGACGGGTGGACCTTCTCCAGCTCCGCCTTGCGGTCGAACAGCAGCCTGGTCAGGCTCTCGGCCAGAGCGGGATCCATCTTCTCGGCGACCACCAGCAGGTTCGGGACCACGATCGTGGGCACGTCCGCGGGGGTGGAGTAGACGTCCTTGGCGATCGTGCCGGCCGCGTAGACCGGGCCGTGCTCGGCCCGCATCTTCTCCAGGGAGCCGGCCAGCGGGACGAGGGCGACCTCGTCCCCGAGGCTGGTGAACAGATCGGTGATGCCCGGCGTGGGCAGGCCGCCCGACCAGACCAGCGCGTCCAGCGTGCCGTCCTTGATGCCCTGCACGCTCTCCGGCAGGCCCAGGGACTGGCGGCTGACGTCCTCGTCCGGGTCGAGGCCCGCCGCCTCCAGCAGGCGCAGCGCGATGACCTCGGTGCCGGAGTTGGGCGAGCCGGTGGAGACCCGCTTGCCCTTCAGGTCGGCGATGGAGCGCACGTTCGCCTCCGCGGTGGCGACCACCTGGGTGGAGTTGTCGTACAGCCGGGCGAGCGCGCGGATCGGCTGCGGCGAGCCGAAGGCCCCCTTGCCGTTCACCGCGTCGGCCGCGGAGTCGGCCAGGGTGAAGGCGATGTCGGAGTCGCCCCTGACCACGCGCTGGATGTTCTCCACCGACGCCCCGGTCGCCTCGGCCGTCGCCTGGTAGCCGGGGATGCCCTTGCCGATCTGGTCGGCCAGGCCGCCGCCGAGCACGTAGTAGACGCCGGTCGTGTTGCCGGTGGCGATCGACAGGCGCCTGCCCTGTCCGGCCGCCTGATCCGCGCCCCGTTCGGCGGACCGGTCGCCGCCGCAGGCGGTCAGGGCCAGTGCTCCGGCGGCCAGCAGGACAGCGAGACGTCTCATGACGGTTCCTCCCGTTTACGCGTGACCAGGTGGAGTGCGGCTGCGACGAGCAGCACGCCCGCCCCGGCCAGCGCCGGCGCGGGAGACAGGAACAGCAGCAGTACGGCGGCCGCCCCGCACAGCACCCGGACGGGCACCCCCGCGGGACCGGCCAGCCACCCGCCGGTGGCGACGGCCAGCGCGGCCACGGCCAGCGCCGAGACCGCCCCGGCGAGCAGGACCTCCCCCAGCGGGCCCCGGGCGAGCAGGGCGGAGCCTGCGGGGGTCAGCACGAAGGCGAAGGGCACCAGGAACGCCGGGAGCGTGTACTTCCAGGTGGCCAGCATGGTCCGGTAGGCGTTGCCGCCGGTGACGGCCGAGGCGGCGAAGGCCGACAGCGCCGTCGGCGGGCTGACCTCCGACAGCACCGCGTAGTAGAAGACGAACATGTAGGTCTCGGCGTCGCCGACCCCGAGGTCCTTCAGCGCCGGCGCGATGATGACCGCCGCGATCACGAACGAGGCCGTCACCGGCACGGCCAGGCCGAGCAGGAGCACCGCCAGAGCGCACATCAGCGCGGTGACGGCGGGCACCCCGCCCGAGACGCCGACGATCAGCGAGCTCGCCTTGAGCCCCAGCCCGGTCAGCGTCACGACGGCGACGATCATCCCGGCCGCGGCGCAGGTCACCGCGACCGGGAGCACGCCGAGCGCGCCCGCCGCCAGGGCACGGGCCGCCCGGCGGGGGGTGAGCCGGTGCTCGCGGTCGAGGAAGGAGAGCGCGAACGCCAGCAGCGTCGCGTACACCACCGCCCGGAACGGCGACTGTCCCAGTGCCATCAGCACGACGATGACGAACAGCGAGCTGAAGTGGTAGCCGAAGCGGCGCAGCAGCGGCCACAGGCGCGGCGCCCCGTCCCCGGGCGGCTCCGCGGCGCGCACGCCGTACCTGCGGGCGTCGATCTCGATCGCCAGGAAGACGCCCAGGTAGTACAGGAGCGTGGGGACCAGCGCGTACCCCAGCACCGTGAGGTAGCTCACCTGCATGTACTCGGCGATGATGAACGCCGCCGCGCCGAGGGTCGGCGGGGAGAGGATCGCGCCGATGCCCGCCGCGGCGAGCACGCCCCCGCCCTGCTCGCGCGGGTAGCCCGCCCGGCGCAGGATCGGCCAGGCGACGCTGCCGACGCTCACGGTGGTGGCGACGCCGGAGCCGCTCACCGTGCCCAGCAGGAAGCCGGCCAGCGTGACCGTGCGGCCCGGCGCCGCGCGCGAGCGCCGGAACGCCGCCAGGGAGACCTCCACGAAGAACCGGCCCGCGCCGGAGTGGTCGAGGACCGCCCCGTAGACGGTGAACAGGATGATGTAGGTGGCCGCCACGTCCAGCGGCACGCCGTACACGCCGTCGGTTCCCATGGTGAACGAGGCGAGGATCCGGTCGATGTCGTAGCCGCGGTGCCCGAGCAGCCAGTCGAACGGCAGGTAGCCGCCGTAGTAGGCGTAGGCGAGGAAGAGCAGGCAGACCGCGGGCAGGATCCAGCCGACGGTCCGGCGGCAGGCCTCCAGCACCAGCAGCGACAGCACCGCCCCGGCGGCCGTGTCGAGGGCGGTGGGGTCCGCCGCCCGGCGGATGAAGTCGTCGAAGAGGGCCAGCGGGTAGAGGCAGGCGGCCAGGGAGAGCGCGGCCAGCGCCCAGTCGGCGGCGCCGGGCCGGTCACCGCCCCGCCGGCGCGGCTTGTAGCAGACGAAGACGAGCGGGAGCACGACCGCGAGGAACGCCATCCGGTACGGCAGGACGGCGCCCGGGGAGAACGTCTGCCACAGCACGTAGAGCGCCAGCGCCAGCGCCGCCGCGGTGACGGCCCGCGACAGCCCGGCGGGCAGGTGGCGGGCCGGTCTCTCGGCGTCGTACTCCGCGATCAGGTCTTCGGGTGATGGTGGTGCCGGCCGTGCCGTCGTGTCCGTCAACGCCGCTCCCGCGTGTGGACCGCCTCCCGTTGACCGCACGGTACACACAGGAGCTGACTGCGGTCCGTCAGACGGCGATCACATTTCGATCACGCCGCCGACGCGGCCGGACGTACCACCGCGTCTCCCCCCGCGGCGCGGGCGGGGCGGGGACGCCCGGGCCGCCCGGACGGTGCGCGTCAGGGCGGGGACGCCCGGGCGCGCACCGTGCCGGGCAGGCGCCGGAGCCCGGCGCCGGGCCGGTCAGCCGCCGGAGGTGTCCAGCTCGGCGTCGGCGTCGGGCACCGCGAGGTCGTAGGGGTCGTCGAGCCAGCCCGCGGGCAGGTGGACCCGGTCCCGGGCGTTGGTCTTGCCGCGCGGGGTGTCGGCCACCTCGCCGGGCCAGGGCTGGGCGGGATCGAGCTCGGTCAGGCCCTCGCGGAGCCCGGCGAGCGAGGAGGAGGTCGCCAGGCGGCGGCGCAGGTCGGCTCCGACGGTGAAGCCCTTGAGGTACCAGCCGACGTGCTTGCGGAAGTCGGTCACGGCGGTCGCCTCGCTGCCGAAGCACTCGGTCAGCAGCGTGGCGTGCCGGTCCATGACCGCGGCGACCTCGCCCAGCGCCGGCCGGGCCCGCTCGCCGCTCCCGGCGCACATGGCGGCCAGGTCGGCGAAGAGCCAGGGGCGCCCCAGGCAGCCCCGGCCCACCACGACGCCGTCGCAGCCGGTCCGCTCGATCATCCGGCGCGCGTCGTCGGCGCTCCAGATGTCGCCGTTGCCGAGCACCGGGATCGCGGTCACCGCCTCCTTCAGCCGGGCGACGGCCTCCCAGTCGGCGGTCCCGCCGTAGTGCTGGACGGCGGTGCGGCCGTGCAGGGCGACGGCGGCGACGCCCTCCTGCTCGGCGATCCGGCCGGCGTCCAGGTAGGTCAGGTGGTCGTCGTCGATGCCCTTGCGCATCTTCACGGTCACCGGGAGCGCGCCCGCGTTCCGCACGGCCTCGCGCAGGATGGCGCGGAACAGGTTGCGCTTGTACGGCAGGGCCGAACCGCCGCCGCGCCGGGTGACCTTGGGCACCGGGCAGCCGAAGTTGAGGTCGACGTGGTCGGCCAGGTCCTCGTCGGCGATCATCCGTACGGCCCTGCCGACGGTCCGCGGGTCGATCCCGTAGAGCTGGATGCTGCGCGGCCGCTCGTCCGGCGCGAACCGGACCATCCTGAGCGTCTTGGCGTTCCGCTCCACCAGCGCCCGCGTGGTGATCATCTCGCAGACGAACAGCCCACCGCCCTGCTCGCGGCAGAGCGTGCGGAACGCCGAGTTGGTGATCCCGGCCATGGGCGCCAGGACGACCGGCGGCCACACCTCGAGCGAACCGAGCTTCAACGACTCCACCCGGCTGTTCTACCGCACGCGACCGGGTGGGACGAACCGGTCACCGGGCCGGAGCCCGGCCGGCGCGGGCGGCCTTCGCCCGGCGTCCGGCGGGCGAAGGCGGCCTCCCGGGAAACCCTCGGTTACGCAATCACCCGGAAAACCCGCTAGAGTTCTCTCGTCGCCACGGGCGGGAACGCCCGGGGAGCACGCGGAAGTGGCTCAGGGGTAGAGCATCACCTTGCCAAGGTGAGGGTCGCGGGTTCGAATCCCGTCTTCCGCTCGGAAGAGACCCCTCGGGTCTCACTCGGTGGAGTGGCCGAGAGGCGAGGCAACGGCCTGCAAAGCCGTGTACACGGGTTCAAATCCCGTCTCCACCTCTGGCCTTCCCGACGCGGACGATTAGCTCAGCGGGAGAGCGCTTCCCTGACACGGAAGAGGTCACAGGTTCAATCCCTGTATCGTCCACCACCATCACGACGGCCGCTCCGTGCGGCCCGGCGGATCCGCCCTCGCACGCCGGCGACCGGCCCGAGAGCACGGCCTCTCGTCGGCCCGCGCGTGGACGGCGGAGCGAGACGGCGGCCGGGGCCCATGTCCTACTGTCGGATCCCGGTCGGCCGCAGTCCCGCCGGAAAACCCTCCGCCGTCTCGACGGCCGCTTCTCTCATCCTCGGTGTCAGACCGGAGACGACTCCTCAGACACGCCAGGGCATGTACTGGAGGGTCCAGGTGTTGCCGTCCGGGTCGGCGAAGCGGGCGTAGTGGACACCGCCCAGGTCCTCGATCGGCTCCACCTCCGCACCGCGCTCGATGAGTTCGGCGCGGGCCTTCTCGATGTCGCTCACCACCAGGTGCAGTCCGCGCAGCGTTCCCGCTGGCATGTCGAGGGACCCGACGCCCTCGGTCAGGGCGATCGAGCAGGCCGAGCCGGGCGGGGTGAGCTGGACGATGCGGACCCCGTCCGCGGGCCGCACGTCGACGTCCACGTGGAAGCCGAGCCGGTCGGCGTAGAAGGCCTTGGCCCTGTCGATGTCCGTGACGGGCACCGGGACGAGTTCGAGGAGGAACATGCCGGGGCGGACGGGCGGCGCGGCGGGGTCGGCCGGGACGTCTGCGACGTCGGCCGGGATCTCGTTCTGCGTGGGCCGGGGCCGGGTGTCGGTCATTGCGGTTCGCCTTTCGGGGTCGTCTCGGCGAGACGGTCGTACGCCTCGCCCGCGCCGCGTTCCACGGAGGTACGGAGCGGGCCGTCGCGGATCCCCGGCGAGGGGGTGGCGCACCGCGGTGGTCACCGCAGCCTCGCCCTGCCTCGGCCGGGCCGGGGCCACCCGCCGGGTCGGCCGGCCCGGCGAAGGCCGCGCCGGGAACGGCGGCGGCCATCTTCATCACCTTTCGATTTTATAACCAGATAGTTTTCTATCGTGCCGGGCGCGGTCCCGTCAAGGATCCGGATCGAGCGGCCGCATCATGCCCACGTCGGCATGGACGGCGCGCCCGCCCCGTTTACGACAGGGTTGGCATCCGGCGGAGACACCACCGTCCAGCAAGACGTCCATCTCATGTGGTGCCTGGTCGGCCGCATAACGGGCCGCTTGGCAGATGAGCGGCCGCGCGGTTCCCGGTCAGGGGTCCTGAGAGGCGGGTCAGCCGGGCACCAGGAGGTTGTCGCGCTCGACGGCCTCCAGGGAGAGCGTCTTGTAGCCGACCTCCTCGAACAGGACGGTGACCCGGTCGTTCTCCCTGCTCATCACCGTGCCGGGGCCCCAGGCGCTGTGCCGTACCCGGGCGTGCATGGCGAAGGGGCCTCCGGCGACCTCCGGCGCCTCCGCCTCCCCGGCCCGGCAGGTGTCGCAGCGGCCGCAGGTCCGCTCGTACGGCTCGCCGAAGTACTCCAGCAGGAACCGGCGGCGGCACCCGGTGGTCTCGGCGTAGCCGCGCATCATCTCGATGCGCGACTCGTCGACGCGGCGGCGGGTCTCCTCCAGCCCCACGGCCAGCTCCACGGCGCGCGCCGGCTCGGGGCCGCCGTCGGCCCGGCGCAGCCCGCCCCGTCCGGCGGGCTCGACGGCGCCCGCGCGCTCCAGCAGGTTCACCACCCGGGTCAGGCGGGTGGCGCTGACGCCGAGCACCTCGCGCAGCTCGCGGACCGGTACGGCGCCGCCGTGCTCGCAGACCAGCGTCGCGACCCGCAGCAGCAGCTCCTCGTCGGGCCGCCCCGCGGCGAAGAACCGGCGCAGCCCCAGGTCCTCCGGCCGGTAGAACAGCACGGCGTCGGCGGGCTCCCCGTCCCGCCCGGCCCGGCCGATCTCCTGGTAGTAGGAGTCCGGCGAGTCCGGCGGGGCGGCGTGCAGCACGAACCGCACGTCGGGCTTGTCGATGCCCATGCCGAAGGCGGAGGTCGCCGCCACCACGTCCAGCCCGCCGTCGCGGAACAGCTCGTGGACGCGGTGCCGGTCGGCCGCCCGCAGCCCGGCGTGGTACGCCTCGGCCCGGCGGCCGGCCTCCCGCAGCGCCGCGGCGTACTCCTCGGCGGCGCGCCGGGTGGCGACGTAGACCAGTCCGAGGCCGGGGCGGGAGGCGGCGTCCTCCACCACCGCCCGCCGCAGTTCCTCGTCGGTGACGAAGCGGCGGACCTCCAGTCCGAGATTGGGCCGGTCGAACCCCCGCACCACGTGCAGGACGTCCCGCAGGCCCAGCGAGGCGGCGATCTCCTCGCGGACGGCCGGGGTGGCGGTGGCGGTCAGCGCCACCACCGGCGGGTGGCCGAGCCGCTCGATCACCCGCCCGAGCCGCAGGTAGTCGGGACGGAAGTCGTGTCCCCAGGCCGAGACGCAGTGCGCCTCGTCGATGGCGACCAGTGAGGGCCGGGCGGCCCGCAGCCGGTCCACCGTCTCGGGTTTGGCGAGCTGCTCGGGGGCCAGGAAGACGAACTCGGCCTGGCCCGCCCGGACCTCCTCCAGCGGGGATCCGCCGGGCTCCGCGGAGTTGACCGCGACCGCCCCGCCCGCCTCGGCCTCCTCCAGGCCGGCGACCTGGTCGCGCTGGAGGGCGATCAGCGGCGAGACCACCACGGTCGGTCCGTCGAGCAGCAGGGCGGGCACCTGGTAGACGGCCGACTTGCCGCTGCCGGTCGGCAGGACCACCAGCGCGTCCCCGCCCCCCAGCAGGTGGTCCATGGCCTCCAGCTGCCCCGGCCGCAGGTCCGTCCACCCGAAGACCTCGCGCGCCACCCCGCGCAGCCGTTCCACCCGCGTCCCCGTGCCGTTCCCCATGTCGTCCCCCCCTGTGCCGGCCGGCAGGTGGTCCGCACCGCCCGCCCGGACACCGGCTACCCACCGGGCGGCGCGGTACGCGCGGGAAGGCGCCCTCCGGATACGGCGACCCACACCGGGAAGGGAGGAAGACGTGCATCTCGACCTGCGCGGCCGGCTGCGGCGGCTGGCGTTCATGGCTCCGTCCATCGTCCAGTGCGCCGTGGCCTCCGCGCTCGCGTGGACCGTGGCCAAGGACGTGTTCGGCCACGCCCGGCCCTTCTTCGCGCCGATCGCCGTGGTGGTCTGCATCGGCGTCGCCGTCGGCCAGCGCCTGCGCCGGCTGGTGGAGCTGGTCGCCGGGGTGAGTCTCGGCGTCGGCGTCGGCGATCTGCTGATCGCCCGGATCGGCTCGGGGAGCTGGCAGATCGCCCTCGTCGTCGCCCTGGCGATGGGCACCGCGGTGTTCCTGGACAGCGGCACGCTGATCGTGCTGCAGGCGGGGTCGTCGGCGGTCCTGGTCGCCACCCTGCTGCCGCCCAGCGGCACCGGCGGGCTGGACCGCATGATCGACGCGCTGATCGGCGGTGTGCTGGGCATCGCCGCCATGGCCCTGCTGCCCGCCAGCCCGGCGGCCATCGTCCACCGGCACGCCGCCGCCGTGCTGGAGACGCTGGCCGCCGCGCTCGGCGGGGCCGCGGAGGCCGTGGAGAAGGGTGATCCGGAGCCGGCCATGGCCGCGCTGCGGCGGGCCAGGGACGCCCAGAGCACGATGGACGCCTTCGGCGAGGCCCTGGAGACGGGCAAGGAGATCACCACCGTCTCGCCGCTGCGCCGCCGGCGGCGTCAGCGCTTCCTGCGGTACGAGACCGCCCTCACGCCGCTGGACCACGCGCTCCGGAACATCCGCGTGCTCTGCCGGCGGGCCGTCGTCGCCATGCAGCAGCAGGAGGTCCCGCCGTCCCGCCTGCCCCGGGCGCTGCGGGATCTCGCGGCCGCCGCGCTGCTCTTCCGGGACGAGCTCGCGGCCGGGCGGCGGCCCGACGGGACCGCGGCCGCGGTCCTGAGGGCGGCGGCCCTGCTGGCCGAGGCGCCCGCCGGCCGCTCGGGGCTGTCCACCGACGCCGTGATCGCCCAGGTGCGCTCCATCGTCGTCGACCTGCTCGAGGCGACGGGCGCCGACGGGGAGACCGCCGCCGCCGCGCTGCCCCCGCCCGCCGGCCCGCCCTCCGGGCGCCCGCCCGGTCCGCCGATCGGGGGCACGGACGGGGGCGCGGGGGGAGGCGCGGCCGGGTGAGCCTGTGCGGGGCCCTCCGGGCCACCCTGTCACGGCAGCTTCGCGACCCGTTCGAAGTTCTCCCAGGCACGCACGCAGTTGGCGCGCCGGTCGTCCGGCGGCAGGCGCCTGCAGACGTGGGCGCCGCCCAGCGGGTGGTCGGAGGCGTCGGCGCCGTAGGGCGGACCGCCCGGCCACCCGCCGGTCCCGGGCACGGACCCGGCGGGAGGCACGGCGGGAGGCACGGCGGGAGGCACGGTGGAGGGCACTGCGGGAGGCACGGCGGACGTCCCCGCGGGGGGCTCGGCGGAGGGCGCGGTGGAGGACCCGGCAGAGGGCCCGGTGAAGGTCCCTGCCCCGTCCCGGGGCCGCGCGCCGTCACCGCGTACGGCCGGGCGCACCGGCCGCCCCCTGGGACCCGGCGCAGCCGCGCGCGGCCGGACGGACCCGCCCGGGCCCGCGTCGTCTCCGCGGGCGGTCGCCGCCGTGCGCGGGCCGGGACGCTCCTCCCAGGCGGGCCCGTCCGGCCGCGGGACCACCCGGGGAGGCGGGGCCGGCACCCGGGTGGCGGCGGTCTCCGGACCCGTACGGGGGCCGGTCCCCGTGCCCGCCGTGGGAGCGGCCGTCCTTCCGGTCTCCGCCGGACCCGCCGGCGGATCCCCGGCCGTGGGCGGCGCCGTACGGGAGGGCACGGCGGAGGCGGGCGCGTCGCCCGTGTCCCGGGAGGCGTCCGGCGCGTCCTGCGCCGCCGGAGGAGCGGGGGTCCCGGAGCCCGCGCCGCCGGACGGTCCGGCCCCGCCCGACCACGCGGCGGCCCAGCCCACGGCGGCGGCCAGGAGGATGAACGCGCCGATCAGCACGGGCCGGGCGGGGCCGCCGCGGGGGATCCTCGACCGGGAGCGCGTGTTCCTGCCGGGGAAGCGGGGGACGGTCGCCGGGCCGCCGCGGGGGTCGGGGTCGGCCGGGGCGGAGGGCTGGAGCGGGTCCTGCCCGTAGGGCACGCGGCCGTGCCGTACGGACCTGGGGGTGGGTCCGTGGTCACCGTGCATCTCGCCTCCCGTGTCGCAGGTGATCCGTTCCAGCCTGCCGGAAAACACGGAGCCCGGGTAAGCGATTACAGAAGGATCACAGAAGTCGCCGCCGCACGCCCTGAGCAGCGGCAAGAGGCATCAATCGCGTTCCGGGCGTTTCCCCGGATTGGATCAGGGAATGGGAGATTCGCACCTTTATCGATTTATATGGATAAAACAGATATATGAAATTCATGCCAGATTTTTTCGATCGGCGGCCGGAGCGCTCCTCCGGAGCCGGGCGGTCCCCGGGATGAAGCCCTCCGCCGCAAGCCCCCCTCCCGTCCCGCGCGGGCTGACCGTGGGGGTGGAGGAGGAGTTCCTGATCATCAGCCCCGAGACCGGGCGGACCGTCCCCGCGGCGGACGCCGTCCGCAGGCGGATCACGGGCCCGATCGCCGCGCGGATCCAGCCCGAGCTCATGAGGTTCCAGATCGAGACCAACAGCCTCGTCCACACCGACCTGGAGGAGCTCCGGCGCGACCTGGCCGGGATGCGGGCCGCCGCCGCGGCCGCGGCCGAGGGCGCAGGCGCGTGCCTGGCCGCCTCCGGCACGGCCCTGCTCGGCACCCCGGGCCCGCCGCCGCTGAGCCCCTCCCCGCGCTACCAGCGCATGTACCGCCAGTACGGCGGCATCCTGCAGGGCCAGGGCGTGTGCGGCTGCCACGTGCACGTCGGCATCCCGGACCGCCGCGAGGCGATCCAGGTCAGCAACCACCTGCGCCCCTGGCTTCCGGTGATCCAGGCCCTGATGAGCAACTCCCCGATCGCCGACGGCGTGGACACCGGGCACGCCAGTTGGCGCGTCGTGCGGTGGACGCGCTGGCCGAGCGCCGGACCGCCGCCCCTGTTCTCCTCGCCGGAGCACTACGACGCCCTGGTCGACACCCTGTACGCCACCGGGGCCATCATGGACCGGGGGATGGTCTACTGGTACATCAGGCCCTCCCACCACCTGCCGACCCTGGAGTTCCGCGGCGCCGACACGTGCGCGACCCTCGACGAGGCCGTCATGCTGGCCGCGTTGATCAGGGCGCTGTGCGCCGTCGCCCTCGCCGACGTCAGGAGGGGCCTGCCACCGCCGTCCGTCGACCAGACGCTGCTGAACGTGGCCTACTGGCGGGCGGCCCACGACGGGCTGGAGGGCAACGGCTTCGACCTGCTCTCCGGACGGCGCCGACCGGCCTGGAAGCTGGTCGGCGCCCTGCTCCAGCGGGCGCGCCCCGCCCTGGAGGAGAGCGGCGACCTGGCCTTCGTGACGGAGACCGCGGCCCGGCTGCGCGCCACCGGCTCGGGGGCGGCCCGCCAGCGCGCCGCCTACCGGCGGCGGCACAGCGTGCCCGACGTGGCGCGACTGCTGGTCGAGCAGACCCGGGCCGCCTCCGAACCCGCCCTGCCCGCCGCCCGGATCCCCACGCGGTAGCCGGGGCCCGCGCGAAGGCGGCTCCCCGGGAACCCGCGGCCGCCGGGCCGGTCCCGCACGGCGGGGCGGCGGCGGGACCGCCCCTCGCGCCCCCGCCCCGCGGGCCGTCAGCGCGCCGCCTCGGCGACCTTCCCGTCCAGTTCGAACACCTCGGCCAGCTCCATCTGCCGGCACGAGCGCATCAGGCGCGGCGGGAGCCCGGCGAGCCTCAGCCGGCCCGAGACGGTGGCCAGGCGCCAGCGGATCCCGAGGAGCAGCGTCCAGCCCGCGCCGTCGCAGGAGTCGAGGTCGTGCACGTCCAGGACGAGGAAGCGGTGCCCCTGGTCCACCAGCTCGCTCAGCACGCGCCCGAGCAGGTAGGCGGTCGACATGGTCAGGCTCCCCGCCAGGGTGATGACGGTCTCCTCCGAGCCGGAGCCGATCACGAACTTCAGCTCGGCGACGGGCCGGGACTCCTGCGGCTTCACCGCGACGACGGGCTTGATCTGCGGCGCTTCGCGGGTCTGCAGGGCTTCGCGGGTCTGCGGGCTTCCCATGATCGGCGACCTCCTCGGACGGGCGGCAGGCGACGGCTCCGCCGCACTGGCTGAGGGGGTTGCCTGTCTGTTTACCCGCAAACCATTCTATATCACTCTATGTAGTTGCAACGTCACTCATATCGTTCACCCTGGTCCGGTGAGACTGTTTTCACATCACCGACACCCCGGCGCACCCGGCCGCGCGGAAACCGCGCACCCTCCGTCCACCGACCGGATGCCCGTTCTCACGCCGTGTAAGCGGAGGAGACCGTCGTGGCGGCCCCGCGCATCCGCCTCCGCCCCGGCCGGAGCGGGCGTCTCGCTATCGTGGGGCGGTGCCCGACGCCCTCCGCTCCCGCCTCCCCGCCGCGCTGGCGGCCGTCACGACCGTCGCCGCCGGGCTGACCCTCCGGGCGGCCGCCGACGGCTGGTTCGCCGAGTACGGCGGCGACGCCCTCTACACCGTGCTCGTCCACGCGCTCGTCGTCACCGCGCTGCCCCGCGTCGCGCCGGTGCGGGCCGCGGCCGGAGCGCTGGCCTTCAGCTGGGCGGTCGAGCTCGCCCAGCTCACCCCCGTCCCCGCCGCGCTGGCGGAGGTGAGCGTCGCGGCCAGGCTGGTGCTCGGCAGCACGTTCGGCGCGGCCGACCTCGCGGCCTACGCCGCCGGGGCCGCGGCGGCCGGGACGGTGCACGCCCTGCTCCGCCGCCGCACGCCCGCGGGTGCCCCCCTCGCGACCGGATAACCTTCGCCCATGCCCGAAGGACACACCATCCACCGCCTGGCCGCCGAGCACCGGCGGCTCTTCGCCGGGCGGGAGGTCGGCGCCGACAGCCCGCAGGGCAGGTTCGCCGCCGGGGCGCGGCAGATCGACGGGCGGGTGCTCCGGGAGGCCGACGCGCACGGCAAGCATCTGCTGCTCGGCTTCGACGACGACCGCTGGCTCCACGTCCACCTCGGCATCTACGGCAAGTACGCCTTCGGCCCGGCGCCCGCCCCCGCCCCCACCGGCGCGGTGCGGCTCCGCCTGACCGGCGCGCACGCCTACGCCGACCTGCGCGGCCCGAACACCTGCGAGCTGCTGGACCCGGTCGACGTCAAGGAGCTGCACGCCCGGCTCGGCCCCGACCCGCTGCGCGCGGACGCCGACCCGGAGCTCGCCTGGCGGCGGATCTCGCGCAGCCGCACGTCCGTCGCGGCGCTGCTGATGGACCAGTCGGTGGTCGCGGGGGTGGGCAACATCTACCGGGCCGAGGTGCTGTTCCGGCAGGGCATCGCCCCGGCCACGCCCGGCCGGGAGCTGTCCCGCGAGCGGTGGGAGGCCGTCTGGGCCGACCTGGTGGTCCTGATGGCCGAGGGGGTGCGGGCCGGCCGGATCGACACGGTACGGCCGGAGCACACTCCCGAGGCGATGGGCAGGCCGCCCCGCGTCGACGACCACGGCGGCGAGGTCTACGTCTACCGGCGGGCGGGCATGCCGTGCCTGCTGTGCGGGACGGAGGTCCGCACCGAGACGCTGGTCGGCCGCAACCTCTTCTACTGCCCGGGCTGCCAGCAGGCCTGACGGCGTCCGGGGCCGCTCAGAGCAGCCGCAGCACGGCCTCGACCGACTCCCGGCGGGCCGGCAGGAGCGGCAGCCGCACGCCGGCGGTGGGGATCGCCCCCCGGGCGTGGAGCACGCCCTTGAGGACCGTGGGGTTCGGCTCGGCGAACAGGGCCGCCGCCAGCGCGGAGAGCCGGTGGCCGAGCGCGCGGGCCCGCTCGGCCTCCCCCGCCTGCCAGGCCCCGGCGAGGGCGGCGAAGTCGGCGGTGCGCAGGTGGGCGGAGGCGAGGACGCCGCCGGCGGCGCCCAGCGCGAGCAGCGCGGAGAAGAACACGTCGTCCCCGGCCAGGACCGCGAAGTCCGGGGGCGGATCGGCCAGCAGCGCCACGGTGCCGGCCCCGACGCCGCCGGTCGCGTGCTTGACGCCGCGCACCATGGGCAGTGCGCCGATCGCACGCAGCGTGGCGGCGCCCACCTCCTGGCCGGTCCGGTGGGGGATGTCGTAGACGATCAGCGGCACCGGGGTGCGCCGGGACAGCTCGGCGAAGTGGGCCAGCACCCCCTCCTCGCCGGGGCGGACGAAGGAGGGCACGGCGACCAGCGCGGCGTCCGCCACGCCGGCGAGGCCGCGCAGCGCCTCGGCGGTGCTCCGGGTGTCGCCCGACCCGGTCCCGACGATCAGCGTCGCGTTCCGCTCCCGGCGGACCCGGGCGCACACCTCGACGACCGTCCGCCGCTCCTTCCCGGTCAGCGCCGAGGCTTCGGCGGTGGTGCCGAGCGCGACCAGCCCGGCCGCGCCGCCGTCGAGCACGGCGTGCGCCAGGCCCTCCAGCGCCTCGGCGGCGACCTCGCCGTCGGCGGCGAAGGGGGTGATCAGCGGGACGTGGACACCGGAGAACGTCATGGCCCGAGCCTGGCAGCCCCCGGGTGTTCAGGTCCAGTTAGCTTTGCTTGCCCGAGAATTCAGTGGTGCTGATGTGTCACATCAGGGTGCGGGCGCTCCAGAGCTCGGGGAAGACGTCCCGGCGCATGCTCCGCTCCAGCCAGGCCAGCCCGTTGGACCCGCCCGAGCCCGGTTTGGCACCCATGGAGCGCCGCACCGCCATCAGGTGGCGGTAGCGCCAGTCGGAGAACTTCTCGGCCAGGTCGACGAGCGCCTCGGCCAGCGGCTCCAGCGGCCCGCGGCAGACCTCGACCCAGACGGCCTCCACCTCCGGGCTGGGACGGTACTCGGCGGCGTAGTCGCGCTCCGTCACCTCGCGCGGGACCGCGTAGCCGCTGCGGGCCAGGAAGGCAAGCACCGAGTCGTAGAGGCTGGGCCTGGACAGCGCCTCCACGAGCTCCTCGTAGGCGGCGGGGTTGCGGCGGTGCGGGCGGATGAGCGTCTCGGACTTGAGCCCGAGCAGGAACTCCACGTGGCGGTAGTAGGCCGACTGGAAGCCGGACGCCTCGCCGAGCGCGTCGCGGAACCGGTTGAACTGGGCCGGGGTGAGCCAGCCGAGCGAGGCCCAGGCGGCGTTGAGCGCCTCGAAGTGCCGGACCGTGCGCCGGATCGTGGCGAGCGCGGCGCCGGCGTCGTCCTCGTCGAGCTGCCGCTGGGCCAGCCGCCACTCGGTGCGCAGCAGCCCGAAGTACAGCTCCATCACCTGCGTGGTGACCAGGAAGGCGAGCTCCTCCGGGGCGTCGGTCGCGGTGCGCTGGAGGCGGTGCAGGGCGGCGGTCCCGACGTACTCGTCGTACGGCGTGACGGAGTCGAAACCGAGTGTGGGCAGCCCCCCGTTCTCCGCGGCACGGACGGCCCGGTCCTGCTCGGTGCGCTGCTTGGTGCTGTTCACTGCTCCCCCTTGTCGTTCTCCCTTCCATCCTGTCCCAGGCCTCCGGTTCAGAAAATATTGCGATAAAAGCGATTTGACGGTTTACCTTTGGATCGGAAGGCCGGAGGCGGTTTCCGGTTCACGGATGACGGAGCGTGACGATGGACGCGATGGACTGGGCGCTCCTGGCCGAGCTGCAGCGGGACGCCCGGCTGTCCTACAGCGAGCTCTCCCGGCGGGTGCACCTGTCGGCCCCCGCGGTGGCCGAGCGGGTGCGCCGGCTGGAGGAGTCCGGAGTGATCACCGGCTACCACGCCCGCGTGGATCCGGCCCGGGCCGGGCGCGCGGTGGCGGCGCTGATCAGGATGTCGTGCTACGGCCCCCGGTGCGTGCTCCGTGACGAGCAGGCGCTGTCCTGGCCGGAGATCTGCGAGGTGCACCGGGTCACGGGGGAGACGTGCTGCCTGCTGCGGGTGGCGGCCTCGTCGATGGCGGCCTTCGAGGAGCTGATCGACCGGCTGGCGCCGTACGGGCATCCGTCGAGCATGATGGTGCTCTCCAGCCCGGTCCCCTGGCGCCCGCTCTCCCCCTGACCCCGGGCGGGCCCGCCCTTCCCCGCCCCTGCGGGGCCCGCACCCACCGCCCCGTGCCCCCGGCGCACCGCGGCCCCGTACGGTCCCGCCCCGGCCTCACCTCCGCCGGGGACCGCCGCGCACCCGGTCGGCGATCACCCCGGCGGTCGCCCGCCAGATCGGCGAGGCCGGATCGATCACGTCGAAGTGGTCGCCCGACATCTCCAGGTAGGTCACGTCGTCGCCCGCCGCGCGGGCGGCCCGGGCGTAGCGGCGGCCCAGGTCGACCAGGTCGGGATCGTCCCCGCCGCCCTGGACGACGAGCTGCGGGACCTTCAGCGGGAGGCGCTCCAGCGGGCTGGAGCGCGCGTAGACCTCGGGTGCCTCCTCGGCCGGGCCGCCGAGCGCGGCCGCGACCGCGCCGGCGCTCAGCCGCCTGCGGTCGCCCTCCACCAGGTCGAGCACCCCGGCGAGGGAGACCGCGAGGGAGACCCGGTCGTCGTCGGCCGCCGCGCGCAGGGCGAGCTGCCCGCCCGCCGAGTGGCCGATCACCACGAGCGGGCCGGACGCCTCCCCCGCGGCCAGGGCGATCCCGGCTGCCACGTCCTCGGTGGTCGCGGCCCAGCCGTGCCGGTCGGGACGGCGGTATTCGAGGTTCCAGACGGCCAGGCCGCGCCCGGCCAGGTCGGCGCAGAGCGCGTCCATCAGGTCGGCGCCCCAGACGGACCGCCAGTAGCCGCCGTGCAGCACCGCCGCCACCGGGGCGGGCCCGGCCGCCTCGCGCGCGGGCCGCACCTCCGCCCACTGGTCGGGGTGCGGGCCGTAGGCGACCCGGCGCGCGGGCCACCGCAGCCGGTGCACCGCGCGCCGGACCGCCCACGCCAGCCCCCCGACCCCGCGCCCGTGCAGGTGCTCCGGGCCCGCCGGATCCGCTACCGGGTGCAGGTCGAGCCAGACCGCCCGGGGGTGGCGGGACACGAGGGCCCGCACCCCGGGATCGGGGCCGGGCAGCACGACCGGGACCTCCGGCGAGGCCAGGAGCGCCTCCACCTCCGCCGCCCCGGCGGCGGCCGCCATCCTCCCCCGGACGCCCAGCGCGGCGAACTCGCGCTCGGCGATCTCGGAGAGCAGGCGGAGATCGGCGACCAGGCCGGGACCGGCCACCACCACGACATCCGGAACATCCGGGACAGGGGTCGTCATCCGCTCATTGTCACCCTCGCCGGTCCCGGCCGCGAACCTCCGCCGCACCGGAGGGGCCGGCGGCCCGCGCCGGGCCGCCGGCGCGGGGGGCGGCGGGGCCAGGGC
>NZ_BAAAUT010000069.1:0-33484 GCF_039534085.1 Planomonospora alba | reverse complement strand
GCCCGCCGCGGGTGAGGCGCGGTTGCGGCCGGGGCCCGTGCCGGGCGCCGGGGCCCCGGCCGGCCCCCGGAGCGTGGCCGGGCCCGCGGCCGGCGCCACCGGAGCGGTCGAGGGGCCGGCCCGCCATCCGGCGGGGTCGGTGAGGGTGCCCAGGCCCGCCGTGCCCGCGCCGGTGGGCGACCCGCGCAGCGCCCGCGCCCGCTCCGCCAGCTCCAGGGCGTCGGCCGGGCGGTGCGCCGGGTCCTTGGCCAGGCACGCCATGACGAGCTCGCGCACCGGCGCCGGAACGCTCCCCGGCAGCGGCGGCGGCTCCTCGTTGAGGTGCATCAGCGCGATCGCCACCTGGTTCTCGGCGGTGAACGGCGGCCGGCCCGCCAGGCACTCGTAGGCCACCACGCCCAGCGAGTAGAGGTCGGTGGCGGGCGTCAGCGCGGTGCCGGAGGCCTGCTCGGGGCTGACGTACTGGGCGGTGCCGAGGACGGTCCCGGTCTGGGTGACGGGAGCGGCCTCCATCGCCCGCGCGATGCCGAAGTCGGTGATCTTCACCGTGCCGGTCGCGGTGACCAGCAGGTTGCCGGGCTTGATGTCCCGGTGGATGATCCCGGCGCCGTGCGCGGCGTGCAGGGCCCTGGCCGTCTGCTGCACGACGTCGAGGGCGTCGTCGGGGGCCAGCGGGCCGGTGCGGGCCAGGATGGCCGCCAGCGACTCGCCGGGGACCAGCTCCATCACCAGGTAGGCGTCGTCGTCGGCCTCGCCGTAGTCGTAGACCTGGGCGATGCCGGGGTCGGCCAGCCCGGCCGCGATGCGCGCCTCGGTGCGGAACCGCCCGCGGAAGGCCGGGTCGGCCGCGACGTGCCGGTGGAGCAGCTTGACGGCCACCTCGCGGCCGAGCAGCTCGTCCGCGGCCCGCCAGACCTCGCCCATGCCGCCCGCCGCTATCCGCCCCAGCAGGCGGTAGCGGCCCCCGAGCAACGACGTCACTTGTTCAGCACCGCTTCCATCACGCTCTTGGCGATGGGGGCCGCGGTCTGGCCGCCGGAGGCGTCGCTGCCGGCGCTGCCGGACTCGACGATGAGCGCGACGGCGACCTTGGGGTCCTCGGCGGGGGCGAAGGAGATGAACCACGCGTGCGGGTCGCGCCCCTCGGAGGTCTCGGCGGTGCCGGTCTTGCCGGCGACGGTGACACCGGGGATCTGCGCGGCGCCCGCCGTGCCCTTGGCGACGACGTTGACCATCATCTCCTTGAGCTTGGCGGCGTTCTCCTCGCTCATCGCCTCCGAGAGCTCCTCGGGGTCGGCGCCCTCGATCTCCGTGCCCTCGGCGTCGGCGACCTTCTCGACGAGGTACGGCTTCATGACCACGCCGTTGTTGGCGATGCCCGCGGCGACCATGGCCATCTGCAGCGGCGTCATCTGGTTGCTGCGCTGGCCGATCGAGGCCTGGGCGAGCGCGGCGGCGTCCTCCTCGGGGCCGATGCTGCTGGGCGAGACCTCCATCGGGATCTCGACGGACTCACCGATGCCGAAGGCGTCGGCCTGCTCCTTCAGGGCGTCGTAGCCGAGCTCCATGGCGATCTTGCCGAACGGCGTGTTGCAGGACTTCTCCAGCGCGAACGAGAGCGTCACCCGCCCGGAGCCGCACGCCGCGCCCGCGTAGTTGGGCAGGTCGGCGGTGGTGTTCGGCAGGTCGAGCACCTGCGGGGCGTCCACCTGGCTCTGCGGGCCGAGGGTGTCGTCGGCGGCCAGGTAGGCGGCCATGGTGACGACCTTGAACGTCGAGCCCGGCGGGTAGGTCCGGTTGATCGCCCGGTTCACGAGCGGCTGGTCCTCGTCCTTCTCCAGCTTCGCGTAGGCGTTGTTGACCACCTTCTTGTTCGCCCTGGACAGCTCGTTCGGGTCGTAGGTCGGGATGGAGACCATGGCCAGGATCGCCCCGGTCTTCGGCTCGATCGCGACCAGCGCGCCCTTCTTGCCGCTGGCGCCCAGCGCCTTGTAGGCCGCCTCCTGCGCCTTGGGGTCGATCGTCACCTCGACGTTGGCGCCCTTGGTCTGGGCGCCGGTGAACAGGTCGAGGCTGCGCCGGATGAGCAGGTCGGCGCTGGAGCCGTCGAGCAGGCTGTTCTTCGCCTGCTCGACGGCGTGCTCGCTCTCCGGGGCGAAGAACCCGGTGACGGGTGCGTAGACCTTGCCCTCGGGGTAGCGACGCTCGTACTTGTAGGTGTTGTCGTCGGTCTCGACCGACTCGGCCAGCACCTTGTTCCCCGCGGTGATCCGGCCGCGCTGCACCTGGTAGCGCTCGAAGAAGTTCCGTTCGTTCCGGGAGTCCTCCCGGATGCCCTCGGCCTTCACCGCCTGCAGGTAGTTCACGTTGAGCATGAGCAGGCCGAACATGACCATGCAGGCCAGGGCGACACGCTTGAGTGGGCTGTTCATCGCTGGAACACCTGCGTCATTCCTTCGTCCTGGATGGCCTGGGGCGCCGGGCGGCGGGCCGCGTCCGACATCCGCACCAGCAGCGCGATGAGGATCCAGTTGGCCAGCAGCGCCGAGCCGCCCTGCGACATGAACGGCGTGACCAGGCCGGTGAGCGGGATCAGGTTGGTGACGCCGCCGACGATGATGAAGACCTGCCAGGCCAGCAGGAACGACAGGCCGCCCGCCAGCAGCTTGGAGAACGGGTCGCGGGCCGCGATCGAGGTCCGCAGGCCGCGCTCGACCAGCAGCGCGTAGACCATCAGCAGGGCCATCAGCCCGGTCAGGCCGAGCTCCTCGCCGACGGCGGCGAAGATGAAGTCGGAGATGGCCAGCGGGATCACCCTGGGCTGGCCCTGGCCGAGCCCGGTGCCGAGGATGCCGCCCTCGCTCATGGCGAACAGGCCCTGCATGAGCTGGGCGCTGCCGCCGGGGGAGCGCTCGTAGAGCACGGGATCCTCCGGGTTGAGGAAGATCTCCCAGCGGGCCTGCACGTGGTCGAAGATCATGCCGGCGAGGACCGCGCCGCCGAGGAAGAGCAGGACGCCGATCAGCACCCAGGAGGTGCGCTGGGTGGCGACGTAGAGCATCACGATGAACGTGCCGAAGATCAGCAGGGAGGAGCCGAGGTCCTTCTGCAGGATCAGCACGCCGAGGCTGAGCCCCCACGTGACGAGGATCGGCCCGAGGTCGCGGGCGCGGGGCAGGTCGATGAAGAGCAGCCGCCGCCCGGCCAGCGCCAGCACGTCGCGCTTGGCCACCAGGTAGCCGGCGAAGAAGACGATCAGCGCGATCTTGGCGAACTCGGCCGGCTGGAGCTGGCCCACGCCCGGGATGCCGATCCAGATGCGGGCGCCGTTCTCCTCCTTGCCGAGGAGCGGGAGTAGCGGCGAGATGAGCAGGAACAGGCCGAGGGCGCCGGCGGTGTAGGTCAGGCGCTGCAGCGCCCGGTGGTCGCGGAGCACGACCAGCGTCACGGCGAACAGCACCACCCCGACCGCGGTCCACAGCAGCTGCGTGTTGGCCGAGGCGCCGAACGCGTCGGACTCCTCCAGCCGGTAGATCATCACCAGCCCGAGGCCGTTGATCAGCGTCACCAGCGGCAGGATCAGCGGGTCGGCCCAGGGCGCGAACTTCGCCAGCACCAGGTAGGCGGCCAGCATGAAGCCGCCCAGGCTGAGGCCGTAGGTGAGCATGCCGGAGGGGATCTGCCCGTCGATGGCCAAGCCCACGTTGGCGTACGCGCCCAGGGTGATCAGGACCGCGAAGGCGAGCATCGCCAGCTGCGCCAACCGCCGCTTGGACGGCAGGGGGACGGGTTCGACGCTTGGGGTGCTCATGTCTCTATTGTGACCTTGTGGGCTGAGGGGTGGCGGTGCTCTTCGACGTCGGACCGGTGGTGGCCTGCGGTTCGCTGCCGGTCCGCCCCTCGTCGGGCGCCGTGTCGTCCGGCTCGTCGCCGGTCTTGTCGCCGGAGGCCTTCTGCGCGGAGGCCGCCAGCTCCTGGACCTTCTGCACGCCCGCGTCCACGCTCGCCACGGGGATGCCGTCGCGCACCTGGCCCTGCTGGAACGCGCCGAGCGACGAGACCGCCACGGTGGTGCTGCGGACGGGATCGAAGAGCTCGAAGGGCCCCAGAGTGGTGTTCACCCCCCGGTAGACCACGATCTCGTCACCCCGCACCCCCACGAAGTACTGGTCGTCCAGCCACTGGTTCCCGAAATACCAGCCTAGGCCGCCACCGACGAGGACGACACCGCCCAGAGAGGCCAGAAGCGGCCACATCCGGCGCCGCTTGACCGGGCGCGCCGCCGCCCGGGCGACCGGCTCGTCGAGGTCGTCGTCCGTGATGACGGGCTGCGGCATGGTGATCGCGCCCGCGCGGCCCGCCGCGCCCGGCCCGTCCGGGGACGGCGAGCGGCTCAGGGTGGAGCCCGCGGCGCCCACCACGGCCGCCTCGGTGGACGGCGAGACGGCCCCCTCGTCCAGCTCCAGCACGTCGGCGACCACGCAGGTGATGTTGTCGGGTCCGCCGCCGCGGTTGGCGAGGTCGACGAGCGTGCGGACCACCGTCTCGGGGTCGTCGATCGTGGAGAGCGCGTGGTGCAGCGTCTCGGCGCTCACGACACCCGACAGGCCGTCAGAGCAGAGCAGGTAGCGGTCGCCGACCTGGGCCTCGCGCAGCGACAGGTCGGGGTCGACCTCGCCGCTGCCGTCCAGCGCGCGCAGCAGGATCGACCGCTGCGGGTGGGTGGCGGCCTCCTCCGCGGTGATCCGGCCGTCGTCCACCAGCGACTGCACCAGGGTGTGGTCGTGGGTGATCTGGTAGAGCTCCCCGGCGCGCAGCAGGTAGGCGCGGGAGTCGCCGACGTGCACCAGGGCGACCCGGGTGCCGGACCACAGCATGGCGGTCAGCGTGGTGCCCATGCCCTTGAGACTGGGGTCGCGGCCCACCATCTCGTGGAGGCGGCGGTTGGCGTCGCGGACCGCCGCCTCGATGGCGGTCAGCAGGTCACCGCCGAGGGCGTCGTCCTCCAGGGACGACATGGCGGCGATGGCGACCGAGCTGGCCACCTCGCCGTGTGCGTGGCCGCCCATGCCGTCGGCGACGGCGAGCAGGCGGCCACTGGCGTACGCCGAGTCCTCGTTGCCTTCGCGGAGGAGGCCGACGTCCGAGCGGGCGGCGTAACGGAGTGCGATGGTCATTTGCGCAATTCGATGACGGTCTTACCGATGCGGATCGGAACGCCGAGCGGCACCGGAGTCGGACGGGTGACTTTGGAGCGGTCGAGGTAGGTGCCGTTGGTCGAACCGAGGTCTTCCACGAGCCACTGACCGTCCTGGGGGAAGAGCCGGGCGTGCCGGCTGGAGGCGTAGTCGTCGGTGACCACCAAGGTGGCGTCGGGGGCCCGGCCGATGGTGATGGGCGACTCCGCGAGGGTGATGGTGGTGCCCTGGAGGGGGCCGCCGGTGACGACCATCTGCCGGGGCTCCCCCTTCTTGGGCTTGACCGCGGGTTTGGCCGGTTTGGGAACCTTCCGCGCGGGGACGGTGGCGGGCGTACGGGACCCGAACAAGTCTGTCCGGATCACACCGACCGCGGCAATCACGAAGAACCACAGCACCGCGAGGAACGCGAGGCGGATCAGCAGCAGCGTGAGCTCGGACATGGACCGTCTGTTTACCTTTAATCGCGCCGGAAAACCAGAGTCGTGCGCCCCAGAGTCACGCGAGTGCCGTTCTGGAGCTCGACCCGGCGCACCGGCTGGCCGTTGACGAAAGTGCCGTTCGTGGAGCCCAGGTCGACGAGCACGACCTGCGGACCCTCCACGCGCAGCTCGGCGTGGTGCCGGGACACGCCCGGGTCGACCAGCCGTAGATCACAGTCGGTGCCCCTGCCGAGCAGGGTCACCGGCGTGGTCAGATCGTAGGACCGTTGGCCCTGCGGGTCATCCTGGGTGGACACCAGGAGGCGGGGCCGGCCCTGGAAGGCGCGTCCCTGCGGGACCGGCATGTCGGTCACCGGCTTGCGGATCTCGTCCTGCTCGACCGTGGCGCCGCGGATCACTCCGGAGCGGATCCGGAACAGGCCGACCGCCAGATCGTCGGCGGTCTCGAAGCGCACCCGGACCGGTCCCACGAACGAGTAACCCTGCTCCTTGGCGTACTCGCGGGCGAGGTTGGCCAGCTCGTGACCGATGCTGTCGGCGTACACCTGCAGGCGCTCGCTGTCGGTGGTGGACAGCTCGACCACGAAGTCGTTCGGGACGAGGGTCCGCCCCTGGGCGACGATCGCGGCCCGCTCGTCCATCTCCCGCTGAACCGCGCTGGCGACCTCGACCGGCTGAAGGTCAGACTTGAACGCCCGCGCAAAGGCCCCCTCAACCAAGCCTTCGAGCCTCCGCTCGAAGCGCTGAAGGACTCCCACCGGGTACCTCCCTTCCTCCGTCATCTACATGGATCGTATCCGGGTTCGTAGGTACCGGCTGATCCGTGCTAATGTTTCGTGCGCACCCAAACAAGGGCGGGTGGCGGAACGGCAGACGCGCACGGTTCAGGTCCGTGTGTCCGAAAGGACGTGAGGGTTCAAATCCCTCCTCGCCCACGCGGGGCCGCCGACGAAATCGGTGGTCCGACAGTGACGGAACTCGGCCCCGGCTCATCAGAGCCGGGGCCGTTTCGTTTCCGGAGGGTCGTCCGGTACGGCGTGCGAGCACGGGGAGATGTCTATCCGGCCCTGCTTGCTAGCCGCTTTCGTCCCACTTTCACCAACTTTTTACTGATTCCCTTGATGTCCGGGCGGCCGTCAGCGGGGCGGGTGCACCGGCCGTACGGTCCGCCGTCCGAGAAGGTTCAGGGAGCCCAGACGGCCAGCGGCCGGGTGGAGCGGCGGCGCACCCGGCGGCGGGGACGGCCTCCGGGGCCGGGCAGACAGTCCAGCCAGCGGGAGATCTTCCTGAGGTTGGCGTGGGCGAGCTGGAAGGCCAGCAGCAGGCTCTGGGCGGCGATGCCGCGGATGCGGCGGCCCTGGGAGCGCTGGATCGCCTCGCAGGCGTCGTCCTTGGCGTAGCCGTGAAAGTCCTCACTGCTGTTGCGGAGGCGGGCATAGACGCGTTGGTGGTCGGTCGAGCCGTACGGCAGGGCCTGGGCGTGCTTGGCGCCGTGCTCGGGGGCCAGGGTGATGCTGTGCTGGCGGCAGATCGTCGGCGGGCCGGCCGGGCTGGGCGCGGGGTCGGCCAGGGGCAGGCGCACGCCGGTGCCCATGCTGGCGGGTTTGAGGGGGCACTGGAGCCTTCCGGCGGTGGCGGGGCATGACAGCCGCTGGTGGCCCTCGGGATCGGGCCGGCCCTTGGGGACGAGTTCGTAGGCGGTGCGGGCGGTGATCTGCCGCTGGTACAGATCGGAGGCATGGACCGGGGTCGTCGGAGGAGGTGGCGCGCAGAGCGCGGGTGGTGTCGATCAGCGCCTCGGGGAGGGCGGGACAGTACCAGCGGCCTTCGACCTGCAGGGCGCCGTGCGCGCCGGCCTGGATGCCGAGCTGGTCGTCGCGGTAGCCGAGTAGCCGAACAGGCGCTTGAGGAGCCGCTGCTTTCTCTGCTGCTTCGCGCCGGTGGCGCGCTTGCCCGCCGTGCGCCTGCCTGCCGTACGGCGCGGCGTGGGCGGGGGTTCGGCCGGAGCCGCCGCGGACCCGTCCGGGGCGGTGTCGGGGGCGCGGTGGTCGCCTTCTCGGACGTACCAGCCGGCGTCGGGATCGGTGGCGGTGTGCGGAGCTCCGGTCTTGGTGCCGCGGGCGTAGGTGGCGACAGGGGTGGCGTCGATGCCGATCGAGCCGTCCCAGTGCCGGTCGAGAACGGGGCGGACCGGGTCCAGGGATGCCTCGACGATGCCGTTGACCACGACGCGCAGGAGTTCGGCCCGGCCCGCCAGGGCGGCGGCATCGGCTTGTGAGCGCAGCGCGGCGGCGGTCTCGGCGGGCAGCCGCCGGTTGCGGGGCAGCGGGGAGGAGCCGACGCATGCCAGGACGGCGTCGAACAGGCGGCGCACCACGGCGTAGGCGGCCTCGAATCCGCAGCTGTCGTCGGAGCGGTCCTTGACGCCGAAGCGGCGCCGCCACGGCTCCGGGATGGAAAAGTGCAGGACGTCGGTGACCCGGGACAGGTGCACGGCGTTCGGGCGCTCCAGCGCGCACAGGAACAACCCGGCCAGCAGGCCTTCCACCGTGAGCAGCCGGGGCCGCCCGCAGGATCTGGCGAGCAGGGGCGTCAGCAGCGCCGCGGCGCCGGAGACGGCCACCAGGTGCACGGCGTGTTCCAGATCGGCGTCGGTGTAGGGGTGGCGCCGACTGCGCAGCACCGCCAGCTGCGCCTCCCGCGTGAGGCGGCTCACGGCTGGCCCCGCAGGTGCTCGGCCGCCTGGGCGGCCTCGACGCCGCGCACGAACGGCAGCACCCGCGACAGGGCGTGCAGGGAGTCGAGTCCGGCGGCGGCGACGATCACCGGCAGCGGCACGCCGGTCTCCATCAGCTCCACCAGCCAGCCGGCCCGCAACCGGCCCATCTTCAGCGCCGGGGCGGCCGGGGCGGGATGGGTGCGGGCCAGGAACCCGGTGACGGTGTTCTTGCCCCGGGCGTGGTGGCCGGGGCGGAACAGGTAGGCGGCCTGGCCGTCCAGGCGGGCGGCGGCCTCGGCCAGGACGCTCTCCCAGCCGCGGCGGCACACCACCAGCCGCTCACGGCGGCCGCGCACGGCGACCACGATCGCGCCGCCGCCCGGGCGGCGGACGTCATGGGCTCGCAACGCGGTGATCTCCGGGGTGTCCGGGCCGCAGCCCCGACCGAGTGCCAGCAGCAGCTGGCAGCCCTGGCGCAGCTGCGTGGTCGGTTGCCCGCCCGCCCACGCCCACAACGCGGTCAGCTCGGTGGGCGTGTACGGGCGCGAGGCAGTCGAGGCCGACAGTTTGACCGGTCGGCCGGTGGTGCAGTCGCCGCCCAGTACGGCCTCGCGCAGCCGCAGCAGCCGGCTGCGGTAGGTGGCCCGGGTACCGGAGGCCAGATGGGCGCAGCCGACCGCGATGAACCGCTCGATCACCTCCCGCGACAGCCACACTTCCGGCCGGGCAGGCAGGCCCTCGGCGTCGGCGAACAGCGCGAGCCGCGCCAGCACGCTGAGCAGTTCCGCGGCCGAATACGGGGTGAGCGGCTCGGCGGTGGCGACGGTGCGGCGCACCTGGCCGGCCACGCGGCTCCAGCCCGGGGGCGAGCCCGCCGGGACGTAGGTGTCGATGCGCTGTGCCACGCTCACCTGCCACAGGTAGACGCCCGCAGGGCTCCTGTTCCCGCTATAGCACGCCCTGGCGTCACTGTCAGTGGCCGACCGTGATGGTATCGGGGACCCGTCGCAGTGGAGCTCCTGCCCGGTGACGGTCCGCGCACCGTCCGGCCCGGTTCCTTTGCGACGGCCGGGTGCTGGCCGTGGCTGCTGACGGTCATGAGCCGGGAGCGGCTGCTGCGGGTGGGTTCGCGGTGGGGATTCCGTCTCGCGCTCGGCGGAGAAGACGTTCATGGCCATCCTGGCGCGTATCTCCCTTTTTACAGGGGGACACGCCGTCATGACGGCACGCCGGATACCGGCCTCACCGCTCGAACGGCGGTAAGGTCGCAGGCACGACGAACCATCTGATGAGTGTGGAATTGTCGTTCCGGCCGTCGTCGAGCTGCAACTCGACGACGCCCTTCTTCACGTTCTCCGGTCCGGGAGACAAACAGCGGCTACATGGTTGCCGCCGTTTCCGGATCCGCGGGCTGCGGCAGGGTCTCACGGCCGTAGCGATAGCGGGCGTCCGCGTTCTTGACGAGCCGGCCGTCGTCCACCATGTAGCTGAGCGTCATTCTCAGCAGGCGGGGGTCTTCACCGATGGCATCGGCGATCTCGCGGTTCTTCCACCACCGGTGGGGATCCTGGGCGAGCAGGTGCATGACGTTGGCCATCCGCAGACTGGCGGGCCTTCCCCTCCGGGCCGACGGCCGCGACTCGGTCGCCTCCCGTCTCGGTGCGGCGGGATCCGCGTCCGCACGTGCGACCTGGAGAGCGGGCGGATGGAAGGTCACCGTGTTCTCCCAGCCTTTCAGGACGTGCATGGTGGTCTCCAGCTCGGCGATCTCTCCACGGACACGGTCGAGCTCGGCTTCGAGGGCGGCTGCTTCGTTCCGGGCCTTCTCCAGGCAGTCGCGTGCATGAAGAAGTACATGAGAAAAGACAGGAGCGGCTTCCTCGCAGTACTGATCCCGCATGAGCCGACACTACATTGGCTGCCCAGGCGCAGAACGGATGCATGGCAGCGTGTCGCCTCCCGCCATGCGTATTTCGTGCGGCCGGATTTCCACTCCGTGGCCGGAGAAGGTTTTTGCGGGCGCTAATTATCAGCCACTCGTTCCTTTGGCTGCGACTGACGTTACGGGGACCCGGTCGTGACGTTTGGCGACGTGATCCGGCGAGGGAGGAAAGCCGGATCTGCAAGGAGGCCACGCGTATGGAAAGCATCGGCTGGAAAGCCTGCGATTCTCTGCCCGGCGGGACCGCGGCGCCGTATGGCGTCGCGGATGATCCGCCTTGCGGATGCGGCCTCCGGCCTGTGGTGCGTGTGCCGTGAGCGCACTCCGCTGAAGGGACTCGTGCCCGGCTGAGGATCGGCAGGATCCCGATCACGCGATTGGTGACCACGGGAGGGCGAGATCGTCCACCTTTCCATCGATACACATGGTGATGACAGGAACACAAAGAGCAGTGGATGGGTGTAACCGCAAACGGCAAATGAGGTAAAGCCCGGCAAAGTTTCTTCGATCTCCACTGGAACGAGGACTCCAGCCCGGCCGTGACGCACCTCACCGGCGATGAGGTGAGGGAATACGGCCGATGACGCGCCGGGCGCGCTCCCGCCGAGGACCTGCACCGCACCCGGTCGGCAACCGGACCGCACCACGCCGATGAACGTGAACCGCGACGTCGGGCCAAGCGGAAGTAGATCGCGGCCGACGGGCGTAAAGCCGACATAAGGCACCGAATGGTCGTGCGTACGGTTACCCACCGCACATCCCTCCTATCTGCTTGTGAGCCTGTCGTGGGTCAACCCCTTCCCGCTCCACCGCGCCCCGCCCAGCGGCGGCGCTCTGCGACGCGAACCGTCGCGGTCGGCGTCCTAACCCTGGTCGCCGTCACCTCCGCCTCCCTGGCCGAGGTCGCCACCCTGCCCGGCGCGGTGCCCCCCCTCCAGGCGGCGGCCGCCACTGTGACCACTACCGTGGCCGCCACACCGCCGGTGACCGAGCAACCCGACCGCCACGCCGCCGCCCTCGCAGCGCAGCGGCAGAAAAGCCGGGTCCTGATCACCGGTGAGACCACCGAGAGCAGCCTCACCTACGCCAACCCCGACGGCAGCTTCACCACGGAGATCAACCCGTCCCCGGTGCGCGTGCAGCAGGGCGGCGACTGGCACACCATCGACACCACCCTGATCGAACGCGACGGGGTGCTGGTGCCGAAGATGGCCAAAGGCGAGGTGGAGATCTCCGCCGGCGGCGATGGCGCGCCGATGGCCAAGCTCGAGCACGCCGGCGATGAGTCGTTCGCCCTGTCCTGGCCGACCAAGCTGCCCGAGCCGACGGTCGAGGGCAACAAGGCCACCTACGTGAACGCCGCCGGGCCCGATGCCGACCTGGTCGTCACCGCGCTGCCCACCGGATTCCGCCACGACGTGGTGCTGCGCAAGCGCCCCGCCGGACCGGTGGAGTACAAGCTGGAAGTCGACACCGACGGCCTGAAGCTCGCCGAGACCAAGAGCGGCAGCCTCACCCTGACCGATGAGGAGGGCAAGACGGTCGCCTCGGCGCCGCAGCCGGTCATGTACGAGGCCGCCGCCGAGCAGGCCGCCACCGCCGCCGAGGCCGCGGCCCCCTCCGAGATCGACACCCGGGTGGTGACCGAGAACGGACAGCAGCTGCTGGTCCTCAAGCCGGACGCCGAGTTCCTGGCCGACCCGGACACGCAGTACCCGGTGGTCGTCGACCCCACCACCACCTTGGGCGTGTACACCGACGGGTTCGTCCGCACGCACATCGCCGACATGGCCAACGGCGACTACCTGAAGGTCGGCTCATCCGACGGCGGAGACACCAAGCAGCGCTCGCTGATCAAGTTCAACGTCGCCTCCCTGGTCGGCAAGCACGTCACCGCGGCCGAGATGCGGCTGTGGACCTCCGACATCTGGACCTCCAGCCAGACCGGGCCGGGCGTCCTGGTGCGCCGCCTGCTGGCGAACTGGAGCACGGCCACCACGCACTGGGGCAACCAGCCGACGTTCACCAACACCGGCGCGGTCACCGTCAAAAGCGCCTACAAATCCACCTGGATGAAGTTCCCGATCACCGCGATCACCCAGGCCTGGGCGGCCGGCTCACCCAACTACGGGGTGCACGTGATGGGCGCCAGCGAGACCGACATCCGCTCGGCCCGCTGGTTCCACTCCGGCAACAGCGGATCGGTGAACCCGCCGGCGCTGGTGGTCACCTACAACTCCTACCCCGCCACCGCCACCGTCAAGACCGTCGGCGTGGCGACCGGCACCGACGGGGTGGCCTACTCCACCGCCACCCCGAGCCTGTACGGGGCGGCCAAGGACGCCGACGGCGGCGTCAGCCGCATCTACTTCGAAGTCTCCAGCACCGCCGGCACCGTCCTGTGGACCAGCCACGTGTCCGGTCTGGTCGCCGGCACCCAGGGCGCGGTGACCGTCCCGGCCGGGATCCTGGCCCACGGCCAGAAATGGCGCTGGCGCGCCCGCGGCTTCGACGGCGTCGACTACGGCCCCTGGTCCGGCTACCTGACCTACACCGTCGATTCCGTCAAGCCACAGCCGTACGAATCCACAGGTGCAGGCCAGTGGTTCATCGATCGCGGTCGCGTCGCGGACAATCTCCAGATCAACCCGGGTGCCACAGAAGCCATCCAGATCGCGGGCCAAGCGCGGACGCCGGGGGACAACCTCGCCGCGGTGTCGGTCAACCTCACCGCCCAAGGCAGCACGGCCGCCGGTAGCCTCGGCGTCTTCGCATCCGACGACACCGCCTCGGACGCAACGGCCATCAGCTACGGCACCGCCATGGATGCGCAGAACGAGGTGATGTCAAAGGTCGGCGCCGACGGCAAGATTAAGATCACGAACAAGGGGTCCGGCCCGGTCAACGTCTCTGTTGACGTTCACGGATACTCCGTCACCAGGGCAGGCGTACCCACCTACGCCGCCCCGACCACCTACGTGCCAATCGCCGCCTCGCAGATCGCCACGGACATCGTTGTCCCGGCCTCCGGGAACTACGAGCTAGAGCCGATGGGCAAGGGCGACATCCCCGCCTCCAACGTCCAAGCTGCCGCCATCTCCATCAGCGGTAAGAGTGAGGGCAGCGGCCGCGTCCACGTCTACGCATCAGATAAGCCGCTCCCTGCCGACGCGACGCTCTCCTAAATGCCCAACCGGCAGCACCGGAACTTCGCGATCGCCGAGCTCGGCACCAACGGCAAAATCACCCTTCACAACGACGGCGAGAAGCCAATCACCGTCTCGGTGAACACCACCGGCTACTTCACCACCGCGCTCGACCAGGGTCAGAACACCAGCACCATCGTGCCGGGCAGGCTCGCCGCCGGCGTGACGATCCCGGCTAACGGCGAACACGTGCTGAGCCTGTTGGGCAAGGCAGGACTGCCCGCCGCCCGCCCCTCCGCAGTTGGCCTCGCCATCACGGCCAGCGGTTCCGGGGCCGGCGCCATCACCGTCAACAGCTCAGGTGTCATCGAAGCACGCGCCGAGGCGCTGTCCTACGAGGCCGACATACCTGTCACGACCTTCATGACCCCGCGCGTCGGCTGCGACGGAGTCGTCATCCTGCGCAACACCGGTGAGCAGCCGGTCACCGTGGACGTTGACGCCTACGCCTACTTCGGCGACGCGGCACCGCCGTCGGCGGCTCCGTCTGGTGTGGCCGGTGATATCGAGAAGACGACAGGTACCGCTGATCTCGCCGATGACGTCACCAGCGACCCAGTACACGTAGAGATCGCCTCTTGTACTGACGATCTGGGAACCAGCACGACCAGCATTCCCAACGACGGGTCGAAGCCTGTAGCGGTGACCACCTTGCACGGAGCCGTCAGCATCGGCATGCCGGCATCCGGAGCAGCTACCGCCAGCGAGGCTGGAACCGCTGTTTTCAACGGTGATGATGCAGGTTATTCTGCAGCCGTCCAGCCCACCGACGACGGCGGATTCCGCGCGCTGGTGCACATCGAGGACGCCTCCGCTCCCACGTCCTTCGACTTCCCGGTCACCATGCCAGAGGGCATGGTGATGGTCCTCAATGATGACGGCAGCGTCGGCTTCGACTGGAAGGCGGAGGAAATGGATGCGTACTTCCCGCCCACCGAAGAGGCGGACGATCCTGTCGATCCACAAGCCGATTTCAGCGAAGAAATCGGTCCGGCTCCCGAAGCAAATGAGGGCGAAGAAGCCCCTTCATCCCAGATCATCAGTGACACGCTACCGGTTCCCGTCATCAAGGCGCCTTGGGCCCGGGACGCAACAGGACGAACGTGGCCATCCAAGTACAGTGTCAATGGCTCGACACTCACGCTCATGGTGGACCTGACGCCCGTCCAAACATCCGATCAAGACGCCACACTTGTCGAACCGACATTCCCTGTAGTGGCCGATCCGCAGGTACAACCCCGCGGGCCTATGCGAGGCAGGCGATCCGTGTGCACCTTCAAGTCGGAAACTGACCGTCCGCATGAAAGCACATGGAAAGACCCCAAGACTGGCAAAGTTGGCGGCCCTGAGGCTTCCGCACATGGCTGGTGGGAGAATATCAATTGCCCTAATAATCTACGCGCGGACGTCACCGTCTGGCTGGAGGAGTTGCTGCCTAACGGTACCTGGATAAAAGCAGGAACCGTAGACAAGAAGCGTCTAGCTAGCAAAAAAGAGGGTGGCGGCCGCGCAACCGGGCGGGCACGATGCAACAAGCGCTGGAATACAACCTGGCGTTCCTTCGTTGATGTCGACATAGTCGGCTATGCCGACACTCCGGGCACGAACATGAAGGAACACACCTTCCCATGCAGGTGGTAAGGAGGAGGACGACATGAGCGCATGGGCTGGGCCTGCTGATTTCCCACCCGAGGGCCCCATGTTGCCCGATGGCCGCATGTTGGCGGTGCTGCATGGTGAGCTGGAACCGTATCCCTGGCGGACCCCATCGGAAGCCGCTGATGCGTACGGGCTCTTCTACGATAGGTCGGAGGCGTTGGGATGGCTCACATCAGGCGATGACTGCTCCCCACAGGGCAGCTGGTGGATGAACGACGCGGGGCAGCCCGAGGACCCGAGTGCGTGGCTGCCACAAATCGCGTGGTTTCAGGTTGAGGTCACCCATCCGCTGCACCCGGAGCGCCCGCTGCCGACTCAGGCGTTCCTGAACTGCATCGATGATGTGATGGCCCGCATGGGGACGCTGAACCTCAAGGCCGTGCAACTGCTGCTGCCCCTGCCGAAGCTGGGCGACCCGGCCCGGCACTCTTCCGGGAGAGCCCTTGGAGTGCTTCGGCAGGCCGCTGCTTGGCTGGCAGATAGTCCGCCAAGCAGAAGCGCGCGCGTCTGGGTGACCCTCGACAGCGGACAGGATCCAGCCATCATCACCGCAGCGCCCCACATGCGGGAGCGGATACAGGAATTACGGCAGCACGCCTTCCTGATGAGTTCCGCTGCCGGAATAGAAGAGGACGCGCCGGTCCTGGAGCCTGCCGTCCTGGACAGCGCGTGGCCTGGGCCTTCCAAGCATCGGGCTGCCTTTCACGGCAGCCTGGCGGAGTGGTCGCTGGACGCCGTGGGATGGCTGGCCGGCTTCCTGTCCGAAGTCGCAGCCGAACACGATGTGTACACGCCCCTGTTGTTCACCGCCATCAAGGCCTGATACCCGCAGGGTGTAGCTCGCTCTGAGGGAGCAGCTGAGCTGGGGGTTCGTGGTCCGGGCTGGTTGAGTAGCAAGCCACGCCTTACCTTCTGAGGCAAGGCGGTGATGGCGACGGGTTCGTTGCCGGAGGAACCAGCGCGGCGGATCTCCTCGGCCCGGGAACGGGCCGAGGAGATCCGGGAGCGGATCGAGCAGGCTGTGCCGGTGGCTGGCCGAGGCGGAAGAGCCGGTGTCCCTTCTGGTGATCATGCGTGAAACGGCGGCGGAGATCCTGGGCCAAGCGGCCGGCCCGCTCCCGTAGCCGCCCGGCACCGTCGTCGCGGGCTATCCGGACCCCGTGGACGAGGCAGGGGCACCGGACCGGGATCCCGGGTTCCGCGAATCGTAGACAAACGAGGCTCCTAAACTGGCGTTTGACCTGGGAGGATGGGCATGGATCGACTGGCGAGCGTGTGCCTGCACGCTCGCCTCATGCTCTCGCAGGTCAGCCTCCTACGCTCTCCCCTACCCCTGCGTCGGTCCTGGCTTGCCGTACGAAACCCGTCCCCGCAGAGGGCACACGCGGCATTCGGCTGCCCGTGTGCCTACCTTCTGCGGAACCCGGGGTGCTGTCCGGTGAACAATCCACCGGCTCATGCCCGGCTCTCGGAAGATGATCTCTGTTAGCCCGGAAATCCGGGCGGCGGATCCTCGCTGTCGGTGCTGATCAGAGGGTTTCGTCGGTGCCCCACGCGAAAGCGGCCCCGGTTGGTCGCGGATCTTCGATCCGCTTCCACCGGGGCCTTCTCGTTGTGCGCTCCAGGGGACGACCCCCTGGAGCCCCCGGCATGGGGGCTTGGCCCCCGCGCCCCGCCGCGCCCGGGCCGGGGCGGGTCCCCTTTCTCCGGGCGCGTTCCCCGGGCGCGGGACGGGTCCCGGGATCCCCGTGCGGCCGGAGATCCCCTGTCTCCCTGTGATGTCGCCTCCCCTGGTCCCGCGCGGCGTGGTCCCGGGTCCGGGATGCCGTTCCGCCTCCAGGTGTAGCGGAACGCTCTTGCCGGGGACTTTCGGACGGCTTGCGGGCGGATCCCGAGCTGGGACTTTTACGCTCTCAGTGAAAAACGGGCCGGAGGAGTGACTCCTCCGGCCTGTCCGTAATCCGGCCGGTTGTCCCGGCTGCGGTCCGGGACAACCGGCCCCGGACCGCCGATCCGGGACGGCGCCGCCGTCAGCGGGCGACGGGCACCTTGACGTCCAGGAGCTCGCCGAGCAGATCGGTCAGGCTCACCATGCCGACGACCCGGTCCGCCGCGTCCGTGACGAGTCCCACATGGGCGTGGGCGTCCTGGAGGGCGGCGACCGCCTCGGAGACGGTCGTGGCCGCGGCCAGGCGGGGCACCGGGCGGGCCAGCTCCGCGGGGCTCGCCTCCGGCCGCACCAGGACATCCCTGACGTGCAGGACGCCCAGGATGCCGGAGGGGTCCCCGTCGCCCACCAGCAGGCGCAGACGGCCGCTGTCGGCGGCGGTGCGCCGTACCTCGGCGTCGGGGGCGTCGGGGGCGACGCGGACGGCCTCCCCGATGGGGAGCATCACCCGCTCGACCGGCTGCTGGTGGACCCGCAGGGCCCGGGTGAGCAGGTCGTGCTCGTCACGGTCCAGCAGGCCCATCCGGCCGGACTCGCCTACCAGCATGGCCAGCTGGACAGGGGTCCTGGTGGTGGCCAGCTCGTCCCGGGCGTGCACGCCGAACAGCCGGAGAACGGCATTGGTCATGCCGTTGAGCGCCGACAGCACCGGCCGGACCAACCGGGTGAACCCGCGGAACGGCAGGGCCAGGCCCATCGCCGCGGCCTCCGGGTGGGTCAGCGCCCACGACTTGGGCGCCATCTCACCCACCACCATGTGCAGGAAGGTGACCAGGGCCAGCGCGATCACCAGCGCGATGGGCACGCGCAGCGACTCGGGCACCCCGGCCGCGCCGAAGACCGGCTCCAGCAGGTGCTCGATGGCCGGTTCGGTCACCATGCCCAGGCCGAGCGAGCACAGGGTGATGCCGAGCTGGGCGCCGGCGAGCATCAGGGAGAGCTCCCTGCCGCTCCGTACGGCGGTGCGGGCGACGATCCGGGTGAACCGGCCGCCCCTGGCCCCCCGCTCCTCCAGGCGGTGCCTGCGGGCGGAGATGACCGCGAACTCGGCGGCCACGAAGAAGGCGTTGCCGATCAGCAGGACCACGCCGAGCAGCAGGGCCGCGGAGGTGCTCATCGCCGCTCCCCCCGCCCGGCCCTGGCCATGACCTGCCCGGCCCGTCCGTCCTGACCGTCCTGATCGTCCGTCGCACCGGCGGCCGGCGCGGACAGGCCGACCTGACCGGCACGGTCCGCTCCGGTCTCCGGCCGCCCGTCGCCGCCGGTCTGCGCGAGCCGTACCCACTCGGGGACCCTGCGGTGGACCGAGAGCACCGTCAGGACCGCGTCGGCCTCGGCCGGGCCGTCGTCCTCCAGCGGGTCGTTGTCCATCGTCAGGGTGACGGTCACCTCGTCGCCGGGCTCGGCCATCCGGCCCAGCAGGGCCAGGACCAGGCCCGCGACGGTGTCGTAGTCGTCGCTCTCCGGAAGCGAGAGGCCGGTGGCCCGCTCGACCTCGTCGACGCGGAGCGCGCCCGGGACCTCCCAGACGCCGTCCCCGGCCGCGACGACCCCGACGGGTTCCGGGTCGTTCTCGTCGACCAGCTCGCCGACCAGCTCCTCGGCGAGGTCCTCGACGGTGACCACGCCGGCCAGCCCGCCGAACTCGTCGATGACGCAGGCCAGGTCGTCGCGGGCGGCGCGCATGCGCTCCAGCACGACCGGGAGCGGCAGCGAGTCGGGGACCAGCAGGGCCGGGCGGGTGATCCTCTCCAGCGGGCCGTCGGCCAGCCCGGACCGGAGCAGCTCGCGCACGCCGGTGACGCCGACCACGTCGTCGCCGGAGTCCCTGCGCAGCACCGGGTAGCGGGAGTGGCCGTGCTCGCGCACGGCGTCGATCAGGTCGGAGATGGGGCGGTCGTCGCGGAGCAGCACCACGCGGGGGCGCGGCACCATGACGTCCTCCGCGGTGCGGTCGCCGAACTCCAGCGCCCGCTCCAGCAGGTCGGACAGGCGCGGCGGGAGGTCGCCGGTCTCACCGGACTCGGCGATGATCCGGGACAGCTCCTCGGGGCTGGCGCCGTGCTCGACCTCCTCGACCGGCTCCACGCCGACCTTGCGCAGCAGGCCGGTGGCGGCGGAGTCGAACAGGCGGATGACCGGTCCGGCGATCTTGAGGTAGACCAGGGTCGAACCGGCGAGGAACTTGGCCACCGGCTCCGGCGTGGCGATGCCGAGGTTCTTGGGGGCGAGCTCGCCGAAGACCATCTGGATGGCGGTGGCCACCGCGACGGCCAGCGCGATCGCGACGCCCGGGACGGCGGCCGAGGGGACGCCCGCGGCCTCGAGGCCGGGGCGGATCACGGTGGCGATGGCGGGCTCGGCGATGAAGCCGACCAGCAGGGCGGTGACGGTGATGCCGAGCTGCGCGCCCGAGAGCATGAAGGACAGGCGTCCCGTCACCTGCAGCGCGCGTTCCGCGGCGGCGTCGCCCGCGTCGGCCTGCTCGCGCAGCACGCCGCGGTCGGCGGCGACGAAGGCGAACTCCTGGGCGACGAAGTAGCCGGTGGCGAGAGTCAGAAGCAGTACGGCCAGCAGGCCGAGAGCCGTGGTCACCGGGCGGCTCTCCCGATCAGATCAGTGGGGCCCGTGCGCTCGCACGGGCAGGTACTCCACGGGTCCGGACTGGACACGGTCATCCTTTCGAGCGGTTGTCGTCCTCTACGGTAACGATCGGGGCGTGATCGATGTTTCCGGCCTGCCCGACGATCAGGTTCGCAACTGTCCAGTACCCTTCTGTGTACTTTTCCACGGGGAAACCTTGACGACGCCTCTACGCGCGTGAGCACGGCGAAGTAGCGTCGATGGTGACGATTCCCTCGTTTCCGCGGCGGATCGGGGACGCGGACGGAGAAGGTGCTTCGAGACGTGGCGGAGATGCGACATGGGTGACTGGCAGAAGGACGACGACCGCACCCGTGCGCTGAGGTCGCCCGACCCCTCTCCCGTGGCACGGGAGGAGACCGTGCCCCGGGCGGTGTCCCGGGTCTACGGCAAGGCGCGCGCGGGCGGCGGGCCCGTCAAGCCGCTCCCGGGCTCGTCCGGTGCCCTCGGTGCCGCGGCGGCCGCCTCCCCGGGCGGCTCCTCCGGCGGACCGTCCGGCGGCTCCTCCGGCGGGCGGGGCGGTCTGCGCCCGCCGGGCGCGGGCGTGCGGCCGAAGGGTCCCAGGCGGCCGGGCCGGCTGATCGCGCGGATCCTGGCGGGCCTGCTCGCCGCGCTGCTGGTGCTCGCCGTCGCCGGCTTCTTCGTGATCGACTCGCGGCTGGAGCGGATCGAGGCGCTCGGCGACTACGAGGGGCGCCCCGCGGACACCCCCGGCACGAACTGGCTGCTGGTCGGCTCCGACAGCCGCGAGGGCCTGACCAAGGCCGAGCGCAGGAAGCTCGCCACCGGCAGCTCCGTGGGCCGCCGCACCGACACGATGATGCTGCTGCACATCCCCGAGGGCGACGACCGCCCGACCCTGGTGAGCCTGCCCCGCGACTCCTACGTGCCGATCGACGGCCACGGCAGCGACAAGCTCAACGCCGCCTACGCCTACTCCGACGGCGGTCCCGCGCTGCTGGCCAAGACGGTGGAGCAGGTCACCGGGATCCGGATCGACAACTACATGGAGATCGGCTTCGGCGGCTTCGTCGACATCGTGGACGCGGTCGGCGGCGTCGAGATCGACGTCAAGCAGAACATCAAGGACCCCAAGGCCGGGATCGACCTGAAGAAGGGCGTGCAGACGCTGGACGGCGGCACGGCCCTCGGCTACGTCCGCACCCGCGCCACCGGCGCCATCCCCGACCTCGACCGGACCCAGCGCCAGCGCCAGTTCTTCGCCGCCGTGGTGAAGAAGGTCGCCAGCCCCGGCGTCCTGCTGAACCCCTTCACGTCCGTGCCGCTGGCCCTGGCCGCGACCGACTCGGTCAAGGTCGGGGAGGAGACCGGCACCTTCGACCTGCTCTCCCTCGCCCTGGCGATGGGCGGCAACCCCATCACCACGGTCGTGCCGGTCGGTTCCTTCCCCACCGTCAACGGCCAGTCCGTCGTCAAGTGGGACCGGGAGAAGGCGCTGCGCATGTTCAACGCCCTGGCCGAGGACAAGCCGGTCCCGAAGGACGTGCTGAAGTAGGCGGGGCCGCCCGCGGAGGGACGGTCAGCCGCCGGCCGCTCCCGCGACGGCGGCGATGACCGCGGTCGCGGCGGCCGCGTTGATCGAGGCGATGACCTTGGCCACGGCCTCGCCCGCCCACTCGCCCTCGATGATCTCCTTGACGCGCTCCTTGCTCGCGCCGGGGAACGCCCTGCGGTCGATCCCGGCCGCGTGCAGTACGGCGAGCAGCACGGCCACCCGCTCGTCGGGCATGCCCCCGGCGAGCACGCCCTCGACCCGCTCACGGAGATCCCGTTCGATCCGCGGGTCGCGCTCGGGGTAGCGGGTGCCGGGGAAGACGCCCAGGATCTTGCGGTGCTCCTCGCGCAGCACGCCGCGCTCGGCCAGCCCGGTGAGCAGGCGCTTGCGGAGCCTGGCCGAGTTGAACCGGTAGACCCAGGTCTCGGGCCTGCGCTCCCTGCGGTCCTCCGCGATCCGGGCGAGCGAGGCGTCCAGTTCGGCGTTCCCGAGGGGGGTCGTGTCCTTGACCGTCACTTTCTTCTTGTCCAGGTCGATCCGGCCGTTGACGGCGAGCTCGGCCAGGACGGCCCCGCCGAGGGCGGCGTCCAGCTGCGTGGAGGAGACCAGCGGCTTTCCCTCGGCCTCCTCGTGGGCGAGGAGGAGGACTTCTTCGGCGATGGTGATCATGCCTTCGACCCTACGCCGGACGGCGCGCCGCGGGCACCCCCGGCGTTCCGGTACGCGGGCGCCGGACGCCGGGCCGTAAGCACCACGTAACGATCACCGCCGGGGCGCGGGCGTACGTTCGGTTCGTGATCCGATCTGCCGTACGGAGGACGCCGTGAGAATGAGGAGACTGCTCCGCCACCCCGCCACCAGGGTGATCGCGGGGATCGGCGCGGTCGCGCTGGCCGTCGCCCTGTACCTGTTCCAGCCGTGGCGGTTGTTCACCACCGTCGAGGTGGACGAGGCGCCGCCGACCGCGGCCGCCGCCCCCGCCTCCTCCCCGGCGCCGGCCGCGACCGGGACGGGTCCGGCCGCGGGCCCCGCGCAGGAGCCCGCGACGGGGCCGAAGACCCTGGCGACCGGCACGTTCGTCTCCCACGAGCACGACACGAGGGGCACGGCGAAGGTCCTGGAGCTGGCCGACGGCAGCCGGGTGCTCAGGATCGAGGACCTGGACACCTCCGACGGCCCGGACCTGCGGGTCTGGCTGAGCGACCAGCCGGTCAAGGAGGGCCGGGAGGGGTGGTTCAACCTCGACGACGGCGAGCACCTGGAGCTGGGCGGGCTCAAGGGGAACAAGGGGAACGCCAACTACGCCATCCCCGCCGGCGCCGACCTGGACGCCCTGCGGACCGTCACCATCTGGTGCAAGCGCTTCAGCGTCTCCTTCGGCGCCGCCGCCCTGACCTGACCGGCCCTCCGAGGGCGGGCTCTGCCACAATCCTCCGCCTATGAGCATCTCTGAGGAACTCCACGCCATCGGCCGCCCCCTGCTCGACGCCCAGCTCGCCCACCCGACCGTGCGGGGGATCGCCCGGGGCGACCTGCCCGAGCCGGTGTTCCGGTCGTGGCTGGAACAGGACTACCTGTACCTGCTGGACTACGTCCGGGTCTTCTCCCGGCTGGCCTGGCAGGCGCCCGACGGTCACCTCGGTGACCTGGTGGACCTGGCCCACTCGACCTTCCACGACGAGCTGAACCTGCACCGCTCGCTGTCGGCCGAGTTCGGCGCCGACCTCGAAGGCGCGCGCAAGGGGCCGGCGTGCGCGGCCTACACCGCGTTCCTGCTGGAGGCGGCCGCCGACTACGCCGACGGGCTGGCCGCGCTCTACCCCTGCATGTGGGGCTACTCCACGCTGGGCCGCATCCTGGCCGAGGACCCACCGGCCGAGCCGCGCTACCGCGCCTGGGTGGACACCTACGCCCACCCGGACTTCGCGGCGCTGACCCGGCGCATCGCCGTGATGCTCGACGAGGCCGACCCGGATCCGGCGCGGGCCAAGAAGCTGTTCACCGAGGGGATGGCCCACGAGCTCGCCTTCTGGGACGTGCCCTGAGGCCCTCCGCGGCGGCCGCCTCCGGCCGCTCGCGGCCGCGCCCCGGCCGGGATCCGGGGCGGCTCCCCCGAACCGGGGCCGGGCACTCCGCCGACCAGGCATGATGTGGTGCATGAGTGTTCCTGAGGTCGAGGTGCAGGCCGTACCCGATGGGGCGTTCCTGCTGGACGTGCGCGAGCACGACGAGTGGCGGGCGGGGCACGCGCCGACGGCCGTGCACATCCCGCTGGGTGAGTTGCAGGCCCGCGTGGCGGAGATCCCCGGAGACGTGCCCGTCTACGTGGTCTGCCGGGTGGGCGGGCGCTCCGCGCACGCCGCGGCGTGGCTCAACCACGTGGGCCGGGAGGCGATCAACGTCGGGGGCGGCATGCAGTCCTGGGCCTTCGCGGGCCGTCCGATGGTGAGCGAGAACGGCCAGGATCCGTTCGTGGCCTGAGGGCGGCGCCCCGGCCCGGGGCCTCCTCTCCCGCCCGGCGGGGCCCGGTCCGGCACGTCCCGGTCCGGCGGGCCCCGGTCCCGCCGGACCGGGGCCCGCCGGGGGGACCCTTGCGGGGCATGGGGCCGATGGCATAATTCGGGGCGATAAGTGTCTACCGCGGGAGCTCGGGCGGAGCCGGGCTGAGAGGGCGGAAACCACGCGGAGGGCCGGAACGGCCTCCCACGCGCCGCCGACCGCATGAACCTGTCCGGGTAATGCCGGCGTAGGGAGCGCGCTGATGGCGTCCGACGTCACCGATTCCACGCATGCCGACAGGCGTGCCGAAGCCCCCCTCACCCTCGACGAGGCCCCGCCGAAGACGCTGGGCGTGCTCGACCAGGGCGCGTTCTGGGCCAACCTGGGCGTCAGCCTGCTCGGCTTCTCCTTCGCGCTCTTCCTGATCAATCCGCTGCTCGACGACAACCCGCTCACCTTCTCCGCCGCCCTGCTGGCCTCCCTCGTCGGCAGCCTGGTCGGCACCGCCATGGTCGGCCTCGCCGCGGTGCCGGGGGCGCAGACCGGCCAGCCCGCCATGGTCCTGCTGCGTGGACTATTCGGCGCGCGGCTCTCGTACGTTCCGACCGTGCTGAACATCGTCCAGATGATCGGTTGGGGCGCGTTCGAACTCTGGGTCATCGCCCAGGGCGCTCAGGCGATCTTCGGGGTGTCCGTTCCCTACGCGGTCTGGGTGATCGCAGCGGGGGCGCTGACGACCGCGCTGACCATCTATCCCCTGGGCGCGATCCGGCTGATCCGGCGTTTCATCACGGCCGGAGTGATCGTCTCGATGCTCTGGTTCGCCGTGTTCTTCATCCGTGACACCCCCGCCCAGAACGGCGGCTCCTGGGACGCCTTCGCCCCGGCCGTGGACTTCGTGATCGCCCTGTCGGTGTCGTGGGTGCCTGTCGCGGCGGACTACGCCCGGCACTCCCGCTCCAGCCGCGCGGCCTTCACCGGCGTCGTCGGCGGCTACACCGTCGCCCAGGTGGCCTGCCTGGCGGTCGGCGTCTACGCGGTGGCGCTCGCTGGACACGCCGCAGTGCTGGAGCAGGGGACGGCCGTCTTCGCCCCGTTCGTGGCGGTCCCGCTCGGTGCGCTGTTCTTCGGCATCCTCGTGCTGCGTGAGACCGACCAGTCGTTCGCGAACGTCTACTCCACCGCGATGTCGCTGCAGAACCTGATGCCCGCGGTGGACCGGCGCGTTTTCTCCGTCGCCATCGGTGTGCTGACCACCGGCGTCGCGCTGGTGGTCGACGTCAACTCCTACGGGGCCTTCCTGAGCATCATCGGCGCGGTGTTCGTGCCGATGTTCGGCGTGCTGGCGGTCGACTACTTCCTGCTCGGCCGGGGCAGGAACTGGGACACCTCGGAGACCGCCCCCTCACGCTGGCTCATGGTGCTCCCCTGGCTGCTCGGTTTCGTGACGTGGTGGCTCTTCGCGGACCTGTCGAACGTCCCGCCGTGGTGGGCGGAGGTGTGGACGGGGGCTCGCGGCGCCCTGGGCTTCGAGCGACAGCTGTGGATGAGCGCCGCGGTGGGCTCGTTCGCCGTATCGGCGCTGGTCACCTTCGGCGTCGGTGCGCGTCGCCGCCACTGAGGCCTCTCCTCGCCGCGTCGCCTTCCCGGCGTGGAGTTCCTCGGTTCGCCCGCGGGCACCGGTGCTCCGGACGGTCCGCGGGCGGTGGCTCTCCCGGGCGGGCGGCGTACCGGCGGCCGGGTCCCTCAGGTCCGCGGGCGGTTGCGGCCCTCGATGCGCAGCAGCCGCTCCTTGGCGACCGGGCCCCCGGCGTAGCCGCCGAGCACGCTCTCGTTCTCGACCACCCGGTGGCAGGGGACGATCACGCACACCGGGTTGGCGCCGAGCGCGTTGCCGACCGCGCGCAGCGCCCGCGGCCGGCCGATCCGCTCGGCGATCTCCCGGTAGGTGGTCACCGCCCCGTACGGCACGGCGAGCATCATCTGCAGCACGGTCCTGGCGAACGGCGTGGCGAGCTGGAGGTCCACGGTGGTGGTGAACGTGCGCAGGCGCCCGGAGAAGTAGGCGTCCAGCTCCCTGCGGACGGGGTCGAGCCGCCGGGGGTCGGGCCCGATGAACGCGCTGACACCCCGGGCGACGCGCTCGAAGACGACGTTCTCGTCCTCGTAGCTGCAGGCCGCCACGCCCCGGGAGGTGACCGCGAGGATCAGCCGGCCCACCGGCCCGTCGTGGGTGCCGAACGCCACGTCGGGATGGCGGTCCCCGACGTATGTGGGCGAGGTCACCCGGAGCAGCGCGTCGAGATCATCGGATGACCCGGCTGACATGGCCCCACCCTTTCCGTGCAGGCGTGTGGTGACGGCAGCGTATCGGAGGTCTCACCTGGGCAGGTACGCCCAGGTAAGGCGCGACACGCCCGGCCCCGGTTACCGTGCGTGACACGCCGGGGCGGTAAGACGGCGGCAATGGAAGCGCCGATCTATTGTCGAGCGTGCACAAGCTGTAACCGCCACGCGGTTTCTATGACTATCTAACGGGGCATTTCGGTCGTACTGGGGTGTGCTCCTCAGGGGGAACAGGGATAGGGGGAGGTGAGTCCGTCGAGCGTCGTCATGTTGCCGTATGCACCGTCCAGCGTGGCCGTCGCACGTCAGTACCTCAGCTCTGACCTGCAGGAATGGGGCGTCTGCGAGACCGTGATAGATGACGCCGTGCTGGTGGTGAGCGAGCTGCTGAGTAACGCGCTCCGGCATGCGCACCCCCTGCCGTCCGGGCAGATCAAAGTCTCGTGGCAGTGCACTGATGGACACGTAGAGGTAGCGGTGAGTGACGGTGGGTCCGCCACCGAGCCGCGCGCCGGGAGGGCCGCGCTCTCCTCGCTGGGCGGCAGGGGACTCGGCATCGTCGAATATCTGACGGATAACTGGGGGGTCAGGCACGACGGGGACGTGACCACGGTCTGGGCGCTGGTCGCCACCCCCGATCCGGTGGGCGGCGGTCGCGCCTCCCTGCCCGAGCCGGCCCTGCGGGAGTACATCTGACCGCGGGGCGCCGCAGGGCCGCCGGCCGCGAGGGCGGGGAGGCGCGGACCCGGATCAGGCGGCCGAGAGGGAGGGGCGGTACAGCACCGCCTTCTCGGCGGCGGTCCAGGCCGTCGTGACCAGGAGGTAGATCCCCGCCGCGAGCGGCAGCACGGCGGCCACCAGGACGGTCCCGAACGGGAGCAGCGGCATCAGCCTGCGCAGGGCCTCCGGCTGGACCTCCTCGCCCAGCGTGCGCCGGATCCGGCGCGACGTGACCGCCGCCACCGCCAGCAGGAGCAGGAAGAGCCCGGCGAACACCAGCGTCGGTCCGCTGAGCAACCCGAACCCGGCGACCGCGCCCGCGAACTGCTGACCCAGCGGCACGCCGAACAGCCCGTGGGTGAGCAGCGCGTTCGCCTTGCCGGCGATGGCCGAGGAGACGGAGACCTGGTACACGACCATGAGGAACGGCGCCTGGGCCAGACCCGGCAGGCAGCCGGCCAGGGGCGAGGTCCTCTCCCGGGCGTACAGGGCGGCCAGCTCCCGGTGGAGCCGCTCGGGGTCGCGGCCGTACCGGTCCCGCAGCCTGCGCACCCGGGGCGCGAGCCGGCGGCGGGCACGCTCGCCCCTGGCCTGCATGACGCTGAGCGGCAGCAGCAGGAGCCTGACCGCGACGGTGAACAGCACGATGGCCGGCGCGGCGGAGCCCAGCGGCCCGGCGAGCGCGGTGATGAGGTCGGCGGTGAACACGAGGACGGGATCGAACATCGGGGAGCCCTTCTGACGGATACGGAGATCAGCACAGAAGGCGCCCGCGGCCGAGGCGTCCCGGCGGTCGCGGACGACGGGGCCGTGGAGGCCCCCGGTCACCGGACGCGGGGACGCGCCCTCGGAGGGTTCACATGGAGGCGTGTCTCCGGGGGTTCACGCGGGCGCCGGACCCGCCGATGGCGCCCGCGGCCGGGGGCGGCCGGGCGCGCCGGGGTCGCACTGCCGTACGGGGACCGGCCGGGTGGCCCGGCCTCCTCCCGGCGGCCGCGGGTCCGTCCGGGTCCCGGCGGAGGAGGGCAGCGCACGCAGCGCCCACGCGAGGAGGAGCGCGCCCAGCCCGGCCACGGCGGTCGCCGTCAGGGCGCCGCCGTCGGACAGCAACCAGACGGAGAGCGTCTGGAGCACGAGCAGGGGGTTCACCTACGGGTCACTTGGAGGATCTGCCCACGGCCGTGACCAGGGCGACGACGGCGAAGGCCACCACCGCCAGCACGAGCAGGAGCTTGAACAGCCCGAACAGGGCGGGCAGCACGAGCCCGAACACCACGTAGAGCGCGAGGAGGACGCCCAGGACTGCCATCACGATACGACCCATGGCCCCACCGTACGCCGGACGGCGCTCCGGTGCGGGCTCCGGCGCATAACGATGCGCGCACCGGACGGGCGCACACCGGACGGGTGCGCGGCGGACCGGTGCGTGCGGCGGGTTCCGGACGGGGGCGGCGGGACCGGTGCGCGCGGCGGGTCCGCCGGGGCCGCGCATCCCGCGGAGCGGTGACGGGACGCCCGCCCGGGCGCCGTGCGGCCTACCGTTGAGGGATGAGCGCGCGGATTCTGGTGGTCGAGGACGATCCCACGGTGGCCGAGGTCGTGGCCCGCTACCTCGAACGCGACGGGCACCGCGTCGAGTGCGTCGGCGACGGCGCCGAGGCCCTCAGGCGCGCGCTGGCGGACCCGCCCGACCTGATGGTGCTCGACCTGATGCTGCCCAGGATGGACGGCCTGGCGGTCTGCCGGAAGCTCAGGGAGCGCCGGCCGGTCCCGGTGATCATGCTGACCGCGCTCGGCGAGGAGATCGACCGGGTCGCCGGCCTGGAGACGGGCGCCGACGACTACGTCACCAAGCCCTTCAGCCCCCGCGAGCTGGCGCTGCGGGTCCGGTCGGTGCTGCGGCGGGCGCGCGGCGCCTCCCTGCCCGGCGGCACGGGCGTGCTGCGGGACGGCGAGCTGGTGGTCGACCTGGGCGTGCACGAGGTACGGCTCGCCGGCGCGCCGGTCACGCTGACCGCCCGCGAGTTCGACCTGCTGGCCCACCTGATGCGCAACCCCCGCCAGGCCTTCAGCCGCGCCACCCTGCTCGACCAGGTCTGGGGGTGGTCGTTCGGCGACTCCTCCACGGTGACGGTCCACGTCCGCCGCCTCCGGGAGAAGATCGAGGCCGACCCGACCGCTCCCCGGCGCATCGTCACCGTCTGGGGCGTCGGCTACCGCTACGAGCCGGTGGCGCTGCCGTGACGCCGGACGGCGCGGCCGTCCCCGGGAGCACCGGGATCACGGCGATCTCCGGGATCCCCGGGATCACGGAGATCGCCGCGGTCACCGCCGGGCTCGGCCTGCTGGTCGCGGTGGCCGGGCTGGGCGCCATGCGCCTGCTGCGGGAGCGCTCGATCGGGGTGATGCTCGCGGTGGTCGCCGCGGTCCCCGTCGTGGCGACGGTGGCGGGCGTGGCGGCGATCACCCTGAAGATGGTCATCGAGGGCGACTCCCGGGACATCGTGCTCAGCGTGGTCGCGGTCGGGGGCCTGGTCGGCCTGGGCGTGGCGGCCGTGCTCGCCAGGCGGGTCGTGGCCGCCAGCCGCAGGCTCGTCGACGCCGTGCAGGCCGTGCCCGACTCCGGCGTCTTCACCCGGCCCGCCGGCCTGCCCGCGGAGCTCGGCACGATCGCCGCCGCGCTGGAGGACGCCCACCGGCGGATCGGCCTCGGCCGCGAGCGCGAGCGCGCCCTGGAGGGCGCCCGCCGCGAGCTCGTCGCCTGGGTGAGCCACGACCTGCGCACCCCGCTGGCGGGGATGCGTGCCATGGCCGAGGCACTGGAGGACGGCGTGGTCACCGACCCGGAGACCGCGGCCCGCTACCACGCCCGGATCCGGCTGGAGGTGGACCGCCTGGCGGGCATGGTCGACGACCTGTTCGAGCTGTCCCGGATCCACGCCGGTGCGCTCCGCCTGTCCCGCAGCCGGGTGGGCCTCGGCGACCTGGTCGCCGACACGCTGGACGGGGTGGAGCCGCTGGCCCGCGCCAAGGGCGTACGGCTGGCGGGCGCAGTGGACCCGGTGGACCCGGCGGACCCGGCGGACCCGGTGGTGCCCGTCCAGGCGGACCCGGGAGAGCTCTCCCGGGCCCTGCGCAACCTGGTGGTCAACGCGGTCCGGCACACCCCGGCCGGCGGCACGGTCTCGGTCCGCGCGGCGGCGGAGGACGGGTGGGCGTGCCTGTCGGTGGCCGACTGCTGCGGGGGCATCCCGCCCGAGGACCTGCCGCGCGTGTTCGACGTGGCCTTCCGCGGGGAGGCCGCCCGCAGCCCGCGGGGGGACGGCGCGGGGGCCGGGCTCGGCCTGGCGATCGCCCGGGGCATCGTGGAGGCCCACGGGGGCGCCATCGGCGTCGTCAACGCCGGGCCCGGCTGCCGCTTCGAGATCCGCCTCCCGCAGGCTCCCTGAGCGGGCACCGGGGGCGGCCGGATCAGACCGGCATGTCCCCGACGATCCTGCGGGACACCGTCAGCGCGGGGGCCTCGCCCTCCGGCTGGGCCGGGACCATGAGGGTCACCTGGACCTCGCCGCCGGTCCCGGCGCCCGCGGCCGCCGCGCCGGCTCCCGGCCCGGTGGCCCCGACGGCGCCGGAGGCCGCGGCGTCCGCGCCGGAGCCCGGACCGGCGGGGGAGGACGCGGACGACCCGCCGGAGGAGGGATCCTGCAGGGCGCCGAAGGTCTCCGCCATCGCGCGGAAGGTCGGGCAGGGCCAGCGCCACATGCAGCTCCGGCAGCGCAGGATGGGGTGCGCCGCGTCGCTGGTGATGCCGCCCGCGTCCCGGGGCTGGTGGAGGTCGAGGAGCCGGATCCCGAGCGAGGCGAAGTCGAGCAGCTCCTGGCGTGCTCCCTCCAGGAAGTCGAGGTCCGCGCTCGTCAGGCGGGTCCGGATCGGCACGAAGCCCTCGCGGTTCACCAGGCCGCGCAGGGAGTGCGTCGCGTCGTGCCACGAGGTGGAGCGGGTGGCACGGGTGAGGGTGGACTCCAGGCGCGCCCGGAGTCGCTCTCGCTGGGGATCCTCAGGAAGATCGTTGTTCATCGAAGTCGCTTGGCCCGTTTCTACTCGGCGTCCGTCGTCGTACGCGGTGCATCGACGGTCGGGAGGTTCCGGGCCTCCCCCCTCTCCGGCTGAGCCGGTGTTGCACAGGGTCAAGCTTCGCGCACCGAGGGTCCGCGTGAGGGGAGAACGGAGGACAAAGGGCCGGGAAGTCATAGCCCCGACAGGCAAAACCTTGCACAGGACACCCCCTGGGGCGAGAGAACGTGACCCGGGGCCGCCGCGCCGCTAGTGTGCCCGCTGTGGAGCTAAAAGTCTCATCTCGGTCTCACGGTGATCACGCGATTGTGACCATTGTGGGAGAAATCGACCTATATACCGCGCCTCGTCTGCAGTCCGAGCTCACCCGGATCCTCGACGAGAGCGCCCCGGCCTTCATGGTCATCGACATGTCCGGGGTGGAGTTCTGCGACTCGACCGGCATGAACGTCCTGCTCTCCGCGCACAAGCGGCTGCGCGAGCGCGACGGCGTCCTGGAGATGGCGGCGCCCCGGCCCGCCGTACGTAAGATTCTTCAGGTCACCGGTCTCGACTCGGTGTTCACCATCCACGAGGCGGTGCCCGAGGGACTGCCGGCGGCCGAACCCCAGGTGTGAGCCGCCCCGCCGGGGCGCGGGACGGGCGGTGGCGCCCACGCGGCGACCGGCGGACGAGGCGATCTGCGGAAGAAGGCGGCATGACCGGTACAGCAGTGATCATTCCGGCCAAGAACGAGGCCGAGCGGATCGGTGCGACCGTGGCCGCGGCCAGGGCCCTGCCGTACGTGGACCTGGTCGTCGTCGTGGACGACGGCTCGACCGACCGGACGGGCCTGGTGGCCAGGGCCGCCGGCGCCCGCGTCGTACGGCACAGCCGCAACCGGGGCAAGGCCGCGGCGATGGAGAGCGGAGCCGAGGCCGTGCGCCTGCTCGACCCGGAGGGCGGGCAGCCCCGGCACCTGCTCTTCCTCGACGCCGACCTGGGGGAGACCGCGCACACGGCCGCGCCCCTGATCGAGCCGGTCAGGGCGGGTGAGGCGGACATGACCATCGCGGTCTTCGCCACCCGGGTCAAGCTGGGCGGCCACGGCTTCGTGGTACGGCTGGCACGCCAGGGCATCCAGCGCGCCACCGGCTGGACGCCCGCCCAGCCGCTCAACGGCCAGCGCTGCCTGACCCGGGCCGCCTTCGAGGCCGCCCGGCCCCTGGCCCGCGGCTTCGGCGTGGAGACGGGCCTGACGATCGACCTGATCCGCAGGGGGTTCCGGGTCCGCGAGGTCGAGGTGGAGATGGCGCACCGGGCCACCGGCACCGACTGGCGGGCCCAGCTCCACCGGACCCGGCAGTTCCGCGACGTCGCCCGCGCCCTGCTGGCCCGCAGGGTCCTGCGGGTCTGACCCGGAGGACCCCGGTCCGGCCGTGCTCCGGGCACCGCGCCGGATGTGCTGGAATTTGCGGGTGACTCAGGACACGGCGGTGGCCGGCGGACCCGCGCGGCGCGGTCCGCGTGACGCCCCGGCCGGGCTCGCCCCGGTGGCGATCGCGCTCTCGGCCGGGCTGACGGTCCTGATCGGCCTGCTGGGCCCCTCGGCCATGGTGCCGCACCTGCCGGGCCCCTCCTGGCAGCCGCCGTACTCGCTGCAGGCCGGGCCGGACGGCCACCTGGTGATCGCGCTGGCCGCCGCGGCGATCGTGCTGGGCGGGCTCGGCCTGGCGGCCGGCCTGCGCTCCGCGTGGCGGCCCGACCCCCGCCGGCTGCTGCTGTCCGGGTCCGCGGCGGCCGCGCTGCTCGCCTTCCTGCCGCCCTCGGGCTCGGCCGACCACCTCAACTACGCCGCCTACGGGCGGCTGGCCGCCCTGGGCCACGACCCCTACGCCGTGGCGCCCGCCGCGTTCCCCGCGGACCCGGTCGCCGGGGCGGTGGAGGAGTGGACCGGGGTGACCAGCGTCTACGGCCCGGTGGCGACCGCCGTGCAGGCGCTGGCCAGCGCGGCGGGCGGTGACTCGGTCCGGCTGACCGTCTTCGCGATGGCGCTGTTCAACGCCGTCGCGTTCATCGGGACCGCGCTGCTGCTGCACCGCCTCACCGCCGCCGACCCCGCCCTGCGGCGGCGGGCGGCGCTGCTGTGGACGGTCAACCCGCTGATGCTCTACCACCTGGCCGCCGGGATGCACGTCGACACCATGGCCGTGGCCTGCATGACCGCCGCCCTGTGCGCCTTCGCGGCCGCGGGCGGGACGGCCCGGCACGCCGCCTCCGGGGTGCTGCTCGGGCTCGGCATCGGGGTCAAGCTCAACGCCGGGCTGGTCGCGCTCGGTCCCGCCTGGGAGCTGCGGCGCGCGCCCGGCAGGCTCGCCGTGGTCGCGGGCACGGCGACGGCCACGGTGGCGGCCGTCTACGCCGCCGCCGGGCCGCACGTGCTGGACCAGGTGGGCGCCGCGGGCCGGAAGGTCTCCCTCGCCACCCCGTGGCAGCAGGTGAAGACCGGCCTCCAGGCGCTGTTCGGGCCGGGCGCCTACACGGTCTGGATCCAGGCCGGGTCCGTGCTGCTGCTGGCGGTCCTCGCCTGGC
>NZ_BAAAUT010000068.1:0-34815 GCF_039534085.1 Planomonospora alba | reverse complement strand
CGTAGTCGATGTAGTCGCTCGCCACGAAGTCGCTCATTTTCCGATCCTCTCGGTGTGCCGTTCTCGGTGTGCCGTTCGCAAGATGAGAGTCACGACCGCTCGGCTTTGTTACAGCGGGATCGGAAGTTTTTCCGCGGAATCCCCGCCGCGGGAGTACGGCTCCCGCGGGGGTCCCGCCGGGCGCTCCTCTCTGCCATGATCATTGTCTGCCGCACCGGCCTGCTCCTGTCAGGAGGAACCCCGTGGACGAGACCGTCGCCCTGCCCGCCGTACCCGTCCCGCTGCGCCCGCTGAACCGGCCCGAGAACTGGAGCGTCGCAGGCGAGGACACCATCGTCGCCGACGCGGGTGCCCGTACCGACCTGTTCTCCGATCCCGGCGGCCCGGACCGCTTCGCGAACGCCCCCGCCCTCGTCGGCCGGTTCACCGGGGACTTCACGCTCAGCGCGCGGGTCCGGCTCGACGCCCGGTCCACCTACGACGCCGGCGTCCTGCTGCTGTACGGCGACGCCGACCACTGGGCCAAGCTCTGCCTGGAGCTCTCCCCGCAGGGCACTCCGACGATCGTCTCGGTCGTCACCCGGGGGGTGTCCGACGACTGCAACTCCCTCCCGGCGGAGAGCGGCGACGTCCGGCTGCGGATCTCCCGCCTCGGCACGGCCTTCGCCTTCCACGCCGACCTCGGGACCGGCTTCTGGCACCTCGTCAGGTACTTCGCGCTCGACGGGGACCCCGAGTGCGGCTTCCTCGCGCAGAGCCCCACCGGTGAGGGCTGCGCCGTCCGGTTCGAGGAGATCCGCTTCCGCGCCGGGCGCCTGGAAGGGCTGCGCACCGGCGAGTGACCCGCGGCACGCCGTACCGCGAACGGCTGCGCGCCCGTGGGCGGCCGGCGCGGACCGTACCGGCGGGGTCCGGAGACGTGCGGGTCAGGCGGGGCCGTAGAGGGCGTCCACCTCGTGGGCGTACCTGTCCAGCACGTAGTGGCGCCGGACCTTCTGCGTGGGGGTCAGTTCCCGGCCGACGGCGAAGACCGCGTCCAGGAGCCGGAAGCGCTTGACCGCCTCGGCGCGCGACACCGCGCGGTTGGCCGTGTCGACGGCCTCCTGGAGCGTGCGCAGCAGGTCGGGGTCGTCCCGCAGGTCGGCGAGGCCCGCCTCCGGCGGCTTGCCGTGGTCCCGCTTCCAGCGGGGGAAGACCTCCGGGTCCACCGTGATCAGAGCGCCCACGTACGGCCGGCCGTCCCCGACGACGACGCACTGGTCGACGAGCCAGTGGGCGCGCAGGCGGTCCTCGATGACCGCCGGGGCGACGTTCTTGCCGGAGGCGGTGACGATGATCTCCTTCTTGCGGCCGGTGACGCGCACGAACCCGTCGGCGTCCACCTCACCGAGGTCACCGGTGCGCAGCCAGCCGTCGGAGTCGAAGGCCGCGGCGGTGGCCTCCTGGTCGCGCCAGTAGCCCCGGAACACGTTCGCCCCCTTGACCAGGAGCTCTCCGTCGTCCGCCACCCGTACGGCGTAGCCGGGCAGCGGCGGGCCCACGGTGCCGATCCGCGGCCCGGAGGGAGGGTTGATCGTGTGCCCGGACGTGCTCTCCGTCAGTCCCCAGCCCTCCACCACGGTGATCCCGGCACCGCGCATGAAATGGCCGAGGTGGACGCCGAGGGGGGCGGCGCCGCTGACCGCGTGGCGGGCCCGGCCGCCCAGGGCGGCGCGCAGCTTTCGGTAGACCAGCCGGTCGAACACCGCCCGCCGCAGGCGCAGCAGCGGGCCCGGGCGGCCGCGGTCGAGCGCCCGGCTGTAGGCCACGGCCGTGGCGTCGGCCATCGCGAACAACCTGCCGTGACCCTCGCCCTGGGCTTTGAGCAGCGCGGCGTTGTATGCCTTCTCCAGCACCCGCGGCACGATGAGCAGCAGCGTGGGCCGGAAGTCCCGCAGGTCGGCCGTCAGGTCCTTAACCCCGGTGCCGTAGCCGACGAGCGTGCCGCGGTGCAGGGCGGCCAGCAGGACGACGCGCGCGAAGATGTGGGCCAGCGGCAGGAACAGCAGCACCGAGGCGTCCTCGTGCAGGACCAGCTCGCCGACTCCGGCGACGCGCGTCACGTTGCGCACCTCCGCCACCAGGTTGGCGTGGGTGATCATGCATCCCTTCGCGGGGCCGGTGGTGCCGGAGGTGTAGACGATGGTGGCGAGGTCCCCGGCGGTCAGGCTCCGGCGGCGGGCCTCGACCTCGGCGGCGGGGACCGCCCCGCCCTCCTCGGCCACCTCGCCGAGCCGGTCCATGTGCCACACCCGCCGCACGTCGGCCGTCACGGCCCGCCGTACGACGGCGTCGCACCTGTCGTCGCCGGCGAACACCGCCACGGCCCCCGAGTCGGCGAGGATCCAGCCGACCTGGTCCGGCGAGGAGGTCTCGTAGATCGGCACGGTCACCGCTCCCGCGGCCCAGACGGCGAGGTCGCACAGCGTCCATTCCAGCCGGGTCGCCGACATCACCGCCACCCGGTCCCCGGGACCGACCCCCGCGGCGATCAGCCCCCGGGCCAAGGCCACGACCTCGTCGGCGACCTCCCGCCAGGAGAGCGGCGTCCAGACGCCCGCCACCTTGCGGCTCACCGCGGAACGGTCCGGCCACCGGGCGGCCCGGTCGAAGAGGTCGTCCAGCGCCGTGTCCGTCTCCCGGATCTCCGCACCGGGGTCCGCAGGCGTCCGCCACTCGTTCACTTCAGTGAAATGCCCCATATCTCCAGCCTCATCCGTCTCCGGGCGGCGGGCCGGGGACGGTGGTCCCCGGACGGGGAGCAGCCGGACCCGTCCGGGACCCCGCCGGGCCGGTGGAGCGCCTTCCTGCCGGGCGATGTCGGTGCCGGTTGTTAGATTCGGCCCGGGCCGGCTCCGGGCGACGCGCCGATCCCGCCCGCCATCCGTCCGCACCTCCGAGGAGAGCACGTATGAGCGACGCCGGCCCTCTTCCCGAGGCCGTTCCCGCCGCCGGATCCGCCGCCGGGTCCGGGGCCGGGTCCGCCGCCGGGTCCGCCGCCGGGTCCGGGGCGGCCCCGGGAGACGCCCTCGGGACCGCCCCCGCCCGGGCCGTCCGGTGGCGTGCGCTGGCCCCGCTGCGCAACCGCGACTACCGGCTGCTCATCGGCGCGACCGGGTTGTCGATGTTCGGCAACGGGATGTGGGCGGTCGTGATGGTCTTCCAGGTGATGGCCATCGACGACAGGCCGACCGCGCTGTCCGCGGTCGCCGCGTGCCTCAGCGGCGGCCTGCTGGCCTTCGTGCTGGTGGGCGGTGTCGTCGCCGACCGCGTCCCCAAGCGTTCGGTGATCATCACCGTCCAGGCGGTGAACCTGCTGGCCGTGGCGGCGGTGTCCGCGCTCGCGTTCGCGGACGCGATCCGGCTCTGGCACATGGCCGTCGCCGCCGCGCTGCTCGGTGCGGGGAGCGCGTTCTTCTTCCCCGCCTACAGCGCCTACCTCCCGGCCATCCTGCGACCGGACGAACTGCTGGCCGCCAACGGGCTGGAAGGAGCCCTGCGGCCGACCCTGCAGCAGGCGCTCGGTCCCGCGCTCGGCGGCATGGTCGTCGGTGCCCTCGTCCCCGCCGCGGGGGCGGCCGCCACGGCCGCGCTCCACGCGGGCGCGCTGGCCCTGCTGCTCTTCCTGCGCCCGGAACCCCGAGCGGAGCACGCCGGCGAGGCCGGAGGGGAACGGCCGGGCGCGCTGGCGGACATGCGCGAAGGCTTCGTGTTCACGCTGCGCACGCCCTGGTTGCTGTGGACGCTGCTGTTCGCCTGCCTGATGCTGCTGGTGGTCATGGGGCCGATCGAGGTGCTGCTGCCGTTCATCGCGCGGGAGCGGTTCGCCGACGGGGAGCGGATGTTCGGGCTGCTCCTCACCGCGTTCGGGGCCGGCGGGGCGGTCGGGTCGCTGGTGGTCTCGTCGTGGCGGCTGCCGCGGCGCTACCTGACCGTCATGGTCATCGGCTGGGGAGCGGGGAACCTCCCGCTGGTCGTAATCGGCCACGTCACCTCGTTCTGGGTCATGGCCGCGGGGATGTTCCTCATCGGCTTCAGCAACGGGGCGGGCATGGTCATCTGGGGGACCCTCCTGCAGCGGCGGGTCCCGCCGGCCATGCTCGGGCGCGTGTCGAGCCTCGACTTCTTCGTCTCCATCGCGCTGATGCCGCTGTCCATCGCGGTGGCGGGCCCGCTGTCCACGGTGGTGCCGACCCCCGTCATCTTCACCGCCGCGGGGGTCGTCCCGCCGGTCCTCGCGGTGGCCGCCGTGCTCGCCGGGCGGATGGCGGCCGACGAGATCGCCCACCCGCTCGACCCGCCCGCCGCCTGACGGAAGCCACCGGATCGGCCTCGGCGCTCCCGCCGCCGGGACGCTCCCACCGCCGGGACGCTCCCACCTGCGGGGCGGTCCCGATCCGGCGCGGGCCGGTCCCGCCACCGCATGACCGGCCCGCGGGGGCATCCGCGGAGGCCCATGCGGCCCGGGACCATCCGCGGAGGCCCCGCGGATGGTCCCGGGCGGACCGTCAGTCCATGTCGACGTCGTCGAGGAACCGGAGGAGGTGCGAGAGCACCCGGACGCAGCCGTCCAGGTCGGCGGCGGTCAGTTCGCCGCCGGCCCGGCTCAGCACCGCGCGCTCGCGCTCGGCCACGGCGTCGATGAGGGCGCGGCCCTCCGGGGTCAGCCGGATGAGCGAGGACCTCTTGTGCGCCGGGTTGGGGACCGGCTCGGCCAGGTGCCGCGCGGCCGCCTCGTTGACCATCCGCTGGACGAACTGGCGGCTGAGCGCCTGTGCCCGGCCCATCTGCGGGACGGTCATGGGCCCGTGCTCGCGGAGCATGTTCAGCACCGCCCGCACCCCGACCGACAGGCCCTCGCCGGGCACGTCCTGTTCCACCCTGCGCTGGGCGCGCCGGTACACCGGCCCCACCAGGTCGAACACCTCGGCCAGCCGGTCGGCCAGTTCCCCGGGCGCCAGGCTCTTCTCCGTCTCGCTCATCCCGCCATTATGACACCTGGGTTGTCATTTCATGGAGAACATGACACCTTGGTTGTCATGAAGGACATGTTCTGGATCGACACCGGCACCGGCCGCCCCCTCGTCCTGCTGCACGGCGGCTTCCTCGACCACGGCATGTGGGCCGACCAGATCCCGGTCTTCGCCCCGCATCACCGCGTCATCGTGCCCGACGCCCGCGGCCACGGCCGTTCCGCCAACGCGACCGAGCCGTTCCGCCACACCGACGACCTCGCCGCGCTGCTGCGCCACCTCGGCACCGGGCCCGCCGTCCTGGTCGGGGTGTCCATGGGCGCCGCCACCGCGGTCGACACCGCGCTGGAGCACCCGGAGCTGGTGAGCGCACTGGTGGTCGGCGGCGCCGGGACCAGCGAGCCGTACTTCACCGACCCCTGGACCACCCGGAACCTGGCCGCCTGGCACTCCGCGATGGCGGCCGGCGACCTGGCGGCCTCGGTCGAGGGGTTCATGGTCTTCGCCGCGGGCCCGCACCGCACCCCCGACGACCTCGACCCCGAGGTCGTGCGCCGGCTGCGCGAGATGGCCACCGGCACCATGTCCAAGCACAGCGCCGGCGAGCCCGACCTGCTCGTCCCGGTGGCCGACACCTGGGCCCGCGCGGCGGGGATAGACGTCCCCGTGCTGGCCGTCAACGGCGCGCTGGACTCGCCCGACCACATCGGCATGGCCGAGCGCCTCGCCGCCACCGTCGCGCACGGCCGCGCGCTCTGCGTCGAAGGGGCCGCCCACTACCCCAACGTGGAACGCCCCGCCGACTTCAACCGGATCCTCGGAGAGTTCCTGCGCGCTCTGTGACCCGCAGGCCGCCCTGCGCGGCCCGCGGGCAGGGATCCCGGTGCGATGACTTAAACGAAACGTTGACAACAATATATTTATTCGGCCATCCTTGGTGCATGGCAGAAGACCTGTTCGCTCCGCCGGACCCCGACCAGGCCCGGGCGCACCGGGTGTACGCCGCCCTCACCCGCATCGCGGAGCGGCACGCCGCGACGAGGGAGCAGCGCGACCGCCAGGTCCACCCGCAGACCCTCGGCGCCCACGAGGCCGTCAGGCTGGTGTCGCTGCTCGCCGGAGGGGCGGTGCAGCACGATGACGGCGAGCCGGAGGTGGACCGGGCCGACATCACCGCCGCGCTCACCCTCATCCCGCTCATGCGGGCCGAGATGGACCAGCTGGAGGCCTCGCTGCTGCTCATGGCGCGAGGCCGGGGCCTCACCTGGCAGGAGATCGCCTTCGGTCTGGGACTCGGCACCGCCCAGGCCGCGCGGCAGCGCCATGAACGGCTGGCCGGCCGCGTGGAGGCGGACCGGGCGTAGCCCGCCCTGCGGAGACGGGGGTCCCGCAGGGCGGGAGCGCCCCGTCTCCGCCCTCCCGGTCACAGCCGCCGGGCGGCGTGCACCGGAGGCAGGCGCCGCGGCGGAGGACACCGGAGCCGCTGAAACCGCCGGGTCACGGATGAAACCGTGGTGAAGCCGCGGCGAAGCCGATGGCGCGGAAGCTCTTCTCGGACGCCGGGAGACACCCGGCGGAGAGAGGAGACGCGTCATGGCGGACCTCAGCGCCGTCCGGGCCGACGGGCTGGTCAAGGACTTCGGGGACTTCCGGGCCGTGGACGGCATCGACCTCCACGTACGGCAGGGCGAGATCTTCGGAGTCCTGGGCCCCAACGGGGCGGGCAAGACCACCACGCTCCGGATGCTCGCCACCCTGCTCCCGATCGACGGCGGCCACGCGGAGGTCTTCGGCGTCGACGTCCGGCGGGAACCCCACCGCATCCGGCAGCTGGTGGGCGTCACCGGCCAGTACGCCTCGGTGGACGAGGACCTGACCGCCCGGGAGAACCTCTGGCTCTTCGCCCGCCTGCAGGGCCTGGCCGGCACCCGGGCCAGGAGCGTCGCCGCCGACCTGCTCGGACGCTTCGGCCTCGAGGAGGCGGCCGACCGTCCGCTGTCCCAGTTCAGCGGCGGCATGCGCCGCCGCCTGGACCTCGCGTCGAGCCTGATCACCCGCCCGCCCCTGATCTTCCTGGACGAGCCCACGACCGGCCTCGACCCGAGGACCCGGGGCCAGATGTGGGACACCATCCGCGAGCTGGTCACCGACGGCTCCACGATCCTCCTCACCACCCAGTACCTGGACGAGGCCGACCAGCTGGCCGACCGCGTGGCCGTGATCGACCGAGGCCGGAAGGTCGCCGAGGACACCCCCGACGCCCTGAAGACCCAGGTCGGCGACTCGACCCTGCAGCTCGGTCTCGCCGACGGCTCCGACACCGCCCTGGCCGTGGACGTCGTCCGCCGGTTGCTGGGCGAGGACCCGGTCCTGACCCCGGAGTCGGGGCGCATGAACGTCCCCCTCCCCGACCCGAACCGGGCCGCGGACGTCCTGATCGGCCTGCGGGAGGCGGGCCTCGGCATCTCCTCGGTGAGCGTCGCCAAGCCGACGCTGGACGAGGTCTTCCTGGCGCTGACCGGCCACGGCGCCGACGACGAACCCCGGATGGAGGCGGCCCGATGACCACCGCGAACGCTGTGACCCCGACGACCCCGACGACCCCGACGACCCCGACGGCCCCGGCCGCTTCCGGCCCCCGGGGCGTCGACCCGTCCGCCGCGGTCGCCCGCACCACGTCCCACACCTCGCTCCAGGAGACGCGGGTCCAGACCCTGGCGATGGCGTGGCGCGCCCTGAAGAAGATGCGCCGCAAGCCCGAGCAGTTCTTCGACGTCCTCGTCCAGCCGCTGCTGTTCACCGCGATGTTCGCGTTCATCTTCGGCGGCGCGATCTCCGGCAGCGTGGCGGACTACCTCCCGGTGCTGATCCCCGGCATCCTCGCCCAGACGGCCCTGACCGTCTGCATGGCGACCGGCGTGCAGCTCCGCGAGGACATGGACAAGGGGGTCTTCGACCGCTTCAAGTCCCTGCCGATCGCGAGGATCGCCCCCCTGGCCGGCCCGATGATCGCCGACCTGATCCGGTACGGCGTCGCGTCGGTGCTGACGCTCGTCACCGGCCTGGCGATCGGGTACCGCCCCGGCGGGGGTGTGCTCGGCTGCGTCGGCGGCGTCCTCCTCACCGTGTTCGCCGGCTGGTCACTGGCGTGGATCTTCACCTGGCTGGGCGCGATGGCGCGTTCGGCGCAGAGCGTCCAGGGCATCTCGATGATGATCATGTTCCCGCTCACCTTCCTGTCCAACGCCTTCGTCCCCGCCGAGACGCTGCCCGGCTGGCTGGAGGCGTTCGTGAAGGTCAACCCGGTCTCGCACGTCGTCTCCGCGGTGCGCGACCTGTTCAACGACGGGGCCGTGACGGCCGAGGTCGGCTGGGCGGTCGTCGGCTGCGTGGTCGTCATCGCGGTCTTCGCCCCGCTGGCGGTCCGCTCGTACTCCCGCAAGATGTGACCGCACTCCCGCACGATGCGGCCGCACTCCCGCACGATGTGGCGGCGTCAGCCCATCCGCTCCAGGACGGCGCGGGTCTCGGCCAGCAGGTCGGGACCGCGCCGCCCGCCGTACTCGGCCTCGATCCTGGACATGGCGCCGGGGGCGAGGCGCTCGGCGTGCGCGGACAGCACCGGCCACTGCATCGTCGGGGTGAACCGGTTGTAGGCGAACCGGTCGGCGAGCACGAGCAGCCGGACCGCGTCGTCGGTGGGCATCGCCTCCTTCAGCAGGCCCCAGACGCCCAGCCCGGCGAGCACCATCCCCACCACCGGGTAGTCCCTGAACTCATGGTCCGGGCCGAGCACGACCAGGACCTTGGCCCGCAGCGACGCGAAGAGGTCCGCGCCGTCGTCGCCCTCGCCGTACTGCGCGAACGCCGAGAGCGCGAAGGCCTCGCCCACGATGGCCCACGGTGTGAAACCGTCCGGCGCATGCGGGACGCGCAGGTCCTGGATCAGTTCGGCGGCCTCCCGGTGCCGTCGCAGCCCCTCGGCGATGTCACCGTCGACGAGGGCCAGCTGGGCTCTGGCGACGGTGACCGACAGGATCTCGCCGTAGGTGCTCCGGGAGGCGAGCGACTCCAGGTCGTCGATCATCCGCGCGGCCTCGTCACGGAGGCCCTTGGCGAGTGCCGCCATGGCGAGGGCGGCGCGGATCTGGACGGCGTCCTCCACCGCGCCGAGGCGTTCGAGCACCGGGAGCGCCTCGGCGGCGTGCCGGACGGCCGGGGCGAAGTCGCCGGAGTTGGCGTACAGGCTGGCCAGCTGGGTGTGCAGGGCCGCCCGGTTCCAGGGACCGCCGTCCTCGTCGGCGAGCTCGAGGGCGGCCCGGGCCGCCTCGACCGCGCCGACCGGGTCACCGGCGTTCTCCCGGCCGTGGCTCAGGAAGTGCAGCGCGATCCAGCGGACCCGCGGGTCGGGGTCGGCGGACAGCCCGTCGAGACCGCCATAGGGGTCCGCCAGCATGGTGAGCATCACGGTCACCAGCGCCCGGACGGCCGGGTTCGCCGAGTCGGCGCCCAGCTCGGACAGCATCCGTGCCAGCGCCCCGGTCTCCTCGAAGGAGACGACGACGGTGTTGAGCAGCGCGAGGCTCAGGGCCACCCGGGTCCGGTCGAGGAGCCGGGGCGGCGGCGCCCAGCCGGTCAGGGCGGCGGCGACGGCCGGGGTGAGGACGATGCTGCGCGGGTGGTCCCCGCGGATCGTCCAGTAACCGCCCAGCGCGGAGAAGAGCACCACCACCGCCTCCGGGTCGGGGTCGGCGAGGGCCTCGCGCAGGACGTCGGCGAGGTTCGTCTCCTCCGCACGGATCCGGTCCGCCGCGTCGACCTGCTCCGGCGAGTACAGCCGGGCGCCGTGCCGGTCCGCGTAACGGACGGCCCACGCGCGCACGGCGGCCCACGCTCCGGCGGTCTCGCCGGCCTCCTCCAGCCGCATCCGGCCGAACTCGCGCACCGTCTCGAGCATGCGGTACCGGACGCCGCCGGCCGTCTCCACCACAGTGAGCAGGGACTGCTCCACGAGCTCGGTGATGTCGCCGAGGGCGCCGTCGCCGATCACCTCCTCCGCCGCGTCGAGGGCGAAGCCGTCCGGGAAGGCCGACAGGCGGCGCAGGGTCCGGCGTTCCCGCTCGCCGAGGAGGTTCCACGACCAGTCGATCACCGCCAGCAGCGTCCGGTGCCGGGAGGGGGCGCTCCGGTCGCCGCCGCGCAGCAGCGCGAACCTGTCCTCCAACCGGCGGGCGATCTCGGCCGGTGACATCACCCGCACCTTCGCGGCGGCCAGCTCGATCGCGAGCGGCAGACCGTCCAGGCGGGCCACGACGGCGCGCACGTCGTCCTCGTCGAGGCGCACACCGGGCCGGGCCGCGGTCGCGCGGTCGCGGAACAGTTCGACGGCGTCGCCGGTGCCCAGCTGGGGCAGCGGGTAGACGCGTTCGGCGGCGATCGCCAGCGGCGAGCGGGTCGTGGTCAGGACGCGCAGCTCCCGCGTGGTCGCGACCAGATAGGCGACCAGGTCGGCGACCGCCTCCACCAGATGCTCGCAGTTGTCGAGCACCAGCAGCGTCGGGGCCGGGTCGAGCTGCTGGGCGATCCGGGCTCGGATGTCGGCGAGCTGCCGCGGGGTGAGCGTACGGCGCCCGATCACCGAGTCGCGGACGCCGAGGGCCGAGCCGACCTCGCCGACCAGGTCCTCGGGCGCGGTCACGCCCACCAGCTCGACGAAGTGCACCACCGGCTGCGGGGCCTCTCTGGCGACGGCATGGGCCAGCCGGGTCTTGCCGAGCCCGCCCGGACCGAGGATCGAGACCACCCGGGACGCGGCGAGCAGCGACCGCACCCGCCGCAGGTCGTCGTCGCGGCCGAGCAGCGGGGTCGTGTCGAACCGCACGCCGGCGCGCACGGGGCTGTCGAGCGCCAGCAGCTCGCGGTGGACCCGCCGCAGCTCCGCGCCGACGTCGGCGCCGATCCGGTCGCGCAGCCGCGACCGGTAGCGCTCGAAGCGGTCCAGCGCGGCGCCCGTCCCGCGCACCGCCGCCTCGCTGCGCAGGAGGTCGGCGAGCAGCCCTTCGTCCTCGGGGTGGAGGAGCGCGGCCTCCTCCAGCCCGGCCAGGGCGGGGCCGTGGTCGCCGCTCCGGCTGCGGGCCCGGGCGAGCACGACCCGCGCGGACGCCAGATCGCCTTCCGCGCGCCGGCGAACCTCGGCCAGCGGGCCGCAGCCCTCCGGGGGCAGCGCTCCGGTGCCCAGCGCGAGCGCCTCCTGCGCCGCCGCGGCGGCCGCGGCCGGATCCTCGGCGAGCAGTGCCCGCGCCCGGTCCGCCAGGGCGTGCAGCCGGCCGGCGTCGACCCGGTCGGGCGGAACCTCGAGCCGGTAGCCGCCCTCCTCCGTGGCCAGCGCCTCCGCTCCCACGACCGACCTGGTCCGGGAGACCAGGACCTGCAGCGCCTTGGCCGGATTGACCGGCTCGTCGTCCCCCCACACCTCCGCGGCGAGCCGGTCCGCGTTCACGGCACGGCCGGCGAGCGCGAGGGCGGCGAGCAGCGCCTGAGCCCTCTCACCGACCAGCGGCCGCCCCCGCCACCGCACACCGTCGAGCAGGCTCAGGTCGATCGGCATGGCCCAAGTCTAGGCTCCGCCGGGGATCCACCCCGTTTCGAGAACGATCCGGCGGCCCACCCGGGCCATCGCCGCGACACCGCCGACACCGCGGGACCGTCGGCCACCCGGATCGGTGTTCCGGTCAGGCGGAGTCCCGGCCGCGCTGACGGCCGAGTGGCCGGCGGCGCTGTCGAACCGGTGGGCTCCCGCCGGCTCCCCCGTGGCGGGTGATCAAGTGATCTGCTATCGAGATGCAAGACGATCCCGGTAGACCGGTCGTCATGAGCGATGAGATCCATCCGCTGAGCCGGAGGGAGGGCCCGGCGCCGGCACGGTCCGGAGAGCCCGCGGACAGACCCAGAGTGCCCCTCGACACGTCTCTTCCCGATGTGTGCACCTACGAGAAGCGGTGCTTCGCGCGCCACGTCCGGTCGGAGGGCGGTATGGGCTCGCTTCTCTGGGGCCTGGCGTTCCAGTGGGGAGCAGTCGCGGCGTTGGGAACGGCGGGTTTCATCACGCTGGGACCGCTGTTCGCCCTCATCCTCACGGTGCCGGCGTCGTTGTTCCTCACGGGCGGTCTCGTGGCGTACCGGGTCCAAGGACACCGCGGCTGGTGCTGGGTTCTGCGGTCACTGAACCTGGGCGAGACCGGGAGCAGTGCCCAAGACGCTCTGATGGGCTTCCTCTTCCTGGTCCTGGATCGGCTTCTGAGGCTCGTCATATGGCTCCTGCGCCCGTTCCGCCGGGCGTGGCGAGCCTTTGCCGGGTTCTGCGGGAGGCTCTTCCGCTGAGACTCCACCCGTGGCCCGGGTCACCCCCTCGACCGTCGCATGCGTCCCTGGCGGCCTCCGCTTGGTCCGGCACGTGTCACTGGGGACAGGGCATGATCCTCATATTGAGAATCCCCGGACCTTGCTGAGAGTCCTGATCAAACACCTGAATCAGGGCCGGGAGAAGTGGAGCGGGTGACGGGAATCGAACCCGCGCTGTCAGCTTGGGAAGTGCATCGATCACGCCTCGTAGGACGCCTGAGCTGGGCGTTCGGCCAGTCATCAGTGACCGTGGTTGACCCCTCGTCACCCTGGCTAATGGCACGAGGATCATGCGGGTTGTTCCTGCTCGGGCCAGGGCGTGGACTTGTCGGCGGTCACAGAGAACAGGAGCCACTCGACGCCGGGCACAGTGAAGTGAGCACTCACCGTCTTGGCAGCGGCTCCTTCGAAGTCAAGGCGGTTGCCGATCATGTGGCAGGTGACGGACCATGGGCTGGCGATTTTCTGGGCGGCGAGCATCGTGCGGACCACGGCTTCCTGTGGTTCCTGCACCTCGAGCGGAGAGGTCAGTTGTACCTCGGCCAGCTCGGGCATCTTCCGGTAACGCTGGTAGGACAGGAGGGTGAGGGCTCTCCCAGGGCCGCTCCCATCCTGACGATCACCCGTTCGGCGCCGGCCTGCTTGTTCACCCGCAGGTGACCTCTCCAGTTGATCACCTCGAACATGGCGTCATCGTGACACGGCGGGGACAAGTGATGCACCTGCGTACACCCCGCCCGCCTGCTCACCCCGTCCGCAGAGGAAGCGGAGCAGGGCCAGGCGGTCAAGGTGGAGCACTCCACCTTGACCGCCTGGCCCTGCTCCGCTCGGCTTGTCCCGGGTCGAGGGCGGACGGGATGATCAGGCCCCTACCCCAGCCACCGACAGGCCGGCGGCGATGGTCATCCCGGAGCCGGAGCGCCCCCGCCGGAGGCACGGTTGTCACACTTGAGAAGTGGCGGACAAGCGGTACATCTATCTGGACACTTCGGACCTCGGCGGGCCAGAGGATCGGCTTCACCTGGTGATCGGGGCTCCGACCGGTGTGGTCTATTGGAACCAGTACGGCGGCTACTCCTGCCTGCATGGCTATGTGGAGGGCTTCATCATGCCGATCCTTCCCGGTCCGGGTGTGCTTGCGGAGCTTCGCGACGTCTTCGAGAACGTATTGGGCGGACATGGGACCGGCGTTTTGGGGTTCACCTGGTCTCCGGGGGTGTTGGAGCGTGTGCGTGCGGCTGTGGCGGATATCGGGATGCAGGGCTTGACGCACGATCCCCATGACCATTCCTGGCCGGGGCCGTACGACTGTGCGCTGCGGGTGGATGAGGATCGACTGGCGGTCCTGGACGAGGCGTGGATCCCGGTGGTGACAGCCGATGGCCCGGGGGTGTTGATGTGGGCGAACTCCGACTGACGCGGTCCGAGCGGCGGGCGCGCGCGCGAGAACGGCCCCCAGGCCGCAGGTGCAGCGTGCGGCCCGCAAGCTCGGGCAGCGTGGCGGCGACGATGAGGACGGCTCGGCAGGGGCGCTCGCTCCCGTGGGCTAATTGCACGTCAATTGCACGGAAGATCGAGAAGGCTCCAGAAGCGATCAAGGCCCAGGGTCCGGGGATTCCGTCCGACCGACCTGGGCCTTGAAGCTTGGGAGCGGGTGACGGGAATCGAACCCGCGCTGTCAGCTTGGGAAGTCTCTAGCGATCTCGGTCGTTGAACTGGGAAACGCTGACCTGCGGGGGAGCGCTCCGGCTGCCCGTGCTGACCGTGACTCCCCCCTGAGGGACTGTGGCTTCCCGCCTGTTCTGGCACGGATCTGGCATGCGACGAGGGGCTTGCACTCGGCGTCCACTGCAGATAGCGGGGCCGTCGTCATAAGCTCGTGCTCGTGAGCGCCGGGCATGCGCATGAGGAGCTTCACCACCTGGTGGGTCGGCTGTCGCCGACCCGGGCGTGTCGTCTTCTGTGGTTGGCGAGGACTGATCCCGAGTTGGCAGAGGCCGTCGAAGGTGCCCGAGCCGACTCGGCGCCGGAGGCTGTCGATCGCTGGGATCGGTGCGTCCGGTGAGAGCGATCTGTCGAGGCGGGCCGAAGTCCTCCGGGCGGAGCGGTTCAAGCGGAGGACCCGTCCTTCCTGCGGCTTGGGACCAATAGATTGGAGGCGCGGAGCGGAATGACCTGTCATCTCGTCGCGCTCTGCTTCGATGCGCACGATCCGATCCGTCTCGCACGCTTCTGGGCCGGTGTCCTGGGCTGGGAGACGGCAGCAGACCATCAGGACGGCATTGCGCTCCTGCCGAACGATGACACCGGGTTCCATATCCGGTTTCTTCCGACTCAGGAGCGGAAGGTCGGTCAGAACCACATGCACTTCGATTTGACGAGCACGTCCTTGGAGGATCAGCAGCAGACGGTGGCGAGGTCGCTCGGGCTCGGCGCCCGGCACATCGACATCGGTCAACGCCCGGAGGAGGGTCATGTCGTGCTCGCAGACCCCGAGGGCAACGAGTTCTGCGTCATCGAGCCGGACAACGGCTTCCTCGCCGACTGCGGGTTCGTCGGAGCACTTGCGTGTGACGGTTCGCAGAAGGTCGGATACTTCTGGAGCGAAGCGCTGGGCTGGCCGCTGGTGTGGGATCAGGAGCAGGAGACCGCGATTCGCTCGCCGTCCGGCGGTCCGAAGATCACCTGGGGCGGTCCGCCGCTGATGCCGAAGACCGGGAAGAGCCGGCTGCACTTCGACCTCGCTCCACCCGCCGACGGGGATCAGCAAGCGGAGGTCGACCGTCTCGTCTCCTTGGGGGCGAAGCCGATCGACATCGGTCAGGGCGAGGTCGACTGGGTGGTCATGGCCGATCCCGATGGCCGTGAGTTCTGTGTTCTGACCCCGCGGTAGCGGAACGGATTCCGGGGCGCCGGGCCGCGCGCGGTGCGCCGCCGTCTCGTCAGGGCCGAGATCAACTGATCTGGGCACGGATCTGGCACGAGAGTGAGAACAGGCTCAGAAAGCGATCAAGGCCCGGGTCGGGATTTCCTTCCTGACCTGGGCCTCGGTGTATGGAGCGGGTGACGGGAATCGAACCCGCGCTGTCAGCTTGGGAAGTGTATCGATCATGCCTCGTAGAGCGGCTGAGCTGGACGTTCGGCCGGTCGCGAGTGACCGTGGTTGACCCCTCGTCACCCTGGCTAATGGCCCGCCAATGGCCCGAGGATCATGCGGGTTGTTCCTGCTCGGGCCAGGGCGTGGGCTCGCCGGCGGTCACAGAGAACAGGAGCCACTCGACGCCGGGCACGGTGAAGTGAGCACTCACCGTCTTGGCGGCGATGCCTTCGAAGTCAAGGCGGTCGCCGACCATGTGGCAGGTGACGGACCATGGGCTGGCGATTCTCTGGGCGGCGAGCATCGTGCGGAACACGGCTTCTGGTGGTTCCTGCACCCCGAGTGGAGAGGTCAGTCGTACCTCGGCCAGGTCGGGCAGCTTCCAGTACCGCTGATAGGATAGGAGAGTAAAGGGCTCTCCCAGGGCCGCGCCCATCCTGGCGATCACCCGTTCGGCGCCGGCCTGCTTGTTCACCCGCAGGTGACCTCTCCAGTTGATCACCTCGAACATGGCGCCATCGTGACACGGCGGGGACAAGCGATGCACCTGCATAAGCCACGCCCGCCTGCTCATCCCGTCCGCCGTCGACCCGCCCGCAGGGGAAGCAGGGCACGGGCCGGGGCGCCAGGTGGAGCGCCCAACTGGACGAACGACCTGGCGCCCCGGCCCGTGGTCTGCTCGGCTTGTCCCGGGTCGATGGCGGACGGGATGAGCAGGCCCCTACCTCAGCCCTTACGATCCCGGCTCGTGCTGCTGATGATCATCCCGGAGTCGGAGGCCCCTGCCGGAGGCGGTTTTCCCATTAGGCGTGATGGCTGCTGCGATGGCGCCAAGCATCATCCCAGTACCTCCGAAGACGAGAAGAACAGGTTCGCTCAGCGCGACCAAGGCAAAGGATGCAGGTGTAGAGCTTTCGTTCCCGCCGCCATAGCTCCAGTAGAGACCGGGGGGAGAGAACACAATCTTGTAGAGGCCGGTGAAGATGAGGAGGGTTCCTGCGGTGAGAAAGAGGTTCCGGAGCATAGGTGTCGATGCTATGGGCCGGAGGATCCCGTAGGACAGCCCTCTGAGTTGAGCTTGAGGAGGGTGGCGCTGATTCGAGCGAGGCGGCGGTGCGGCCCAGTGCGGCGGGTTGGTTGGGTACGGCGGGGCCGGCGGTCGGTGGGCGGCCCGAGTGCGGCCCCGGCCGTGACCGGCCCCCAGGCCGCAGCGCGGCCGGGGTCCGCGACGCTGGGCCGTGCGGCGGCGCGCCGTGCCGCCGCCTTGATACATATAAGAACTATTCGGCAATGCAGGAGCCAGATGAGAGCGGACGATCCCGTCAGGGATCTGAGCGTTCACGGAACCGTTTCTTGCAAATGATCGTCTGATGGCTTGTGAAGTCCTTATGTGGATTGAGACGGTCAGGTTCGGTCCTGGCCATGGTCTTCCTGATGCTGGCAACGGGATGTACGGCTGAGGAGCCGTCGGGACGACCCGATACGCTGCCTGTCCTGCCATCTCTGACACCGGTCGGTGATGTGTGGCCGGAGGCTGTTCTCGCCGCACCCCGCGAACTGGAGAACGACGTTACGGTGATACCGGTGGCGTCGCTCAGCGCTGATGAGTTGCTGTTGATGACGACTCATGAGCACCGTCCCACGTTTATCGGCTTCAATGTCAAGACAGAGCGACGGCGCACGCTGGCGAGGGCACCTGAGTGGGCCGAGTGCGGTGGATGCTTCGAGATCCAGCACACGGCTGTCAACGCCACACAGGTGGCATGGCTCGTCCGGGGGTATGCGCCGGGAGCGACGAACGGCGGCCGACGCCACCTGGAACTGTGGACGATGCCCCGAACCGGTGGACCGATGCGGGCGGTGACGAGACTGCCGGGGAACGGCAATCGGAACGTGTTCGGCTTCGAGATCACAGACGACACCGCTGCATGGTGGGACTACGAAGGTGGAATATGGCGAGTCCCGTTGGCTGGTGGCGAACCCGTGCAGGTTCTCCCCGGTAGGAGACTCCGCGTCACTTCCTGGCCATGGGCCTGGGATGAGGGCGAACGCACCGTGGTCAATCTGGTTACCGGTCAGGAGATCCAGGTGAGCGGCGGGGACGACCTTGGGCATCTGACCTGCGGGCCGACCTGGTGCGTCGGAGATGCCGGTCCGCCTTACGGGATACGGAACGTTGCCCTGCTGCGACTGAACGGCTCCGAACGCACCACCGTTCCCGGAGACGCCATGCTTCAGATGGTGCCGATCCGGGACAGGATCACTCTCCTCGGCCTTCCGACCATCATCGGCGATAATTCGGTTCCCGGCACCTGGGGAGCCGGGCAACTCGGGCCAGCCGTTCAACTTTACGATCGGTGCACGAAGCAAAGCGCATTGATAGGGTCTCCGGATATGGCCAAGGCCCGTGAAACTTGGAATGAGATCAAGACGGGTGCGGCGACCGCACAGGGGCCGCTCTTGTTCTGGAAAAGCGCACGTGAGGGCTATACCGTCCTGGACCTTGCCCGCATAATCGATTCGCCGTGTAAGTCTTGAATCCGTCGCGCGGAAATCCCCCTTGAGAAACGCGCTCTTTTCGATTTGAGGAGTACTCGTCTCCGAGGCTTTGGTGATCATCGATCAGGTGGGATGTACTTTAATCCAGGAGATCCGGGCGACGATTATTCAATGCTTGTCGTGCGATCACATAGCGCTCGTGGAACTCTTTGGCGAGGGCCTCGCGGCGGTAACGCTGTCGGATGACGCGGTCCAGATCTGCGGCACGGTTGACCAGATCGGTGAGGGACTTGCGCTCGATGTCGAAGGCGGCCATGCCCTGTTCCACGGCGGCGTCGAGGTCTCCGCGTCGGGCGTGGACGATGCCGAGGTCGATGTGGGCGTCGGCGACGCGCATGGGGGCGTTGGAGGTGCCGTCCGGGCGGGTGTGCATCTGGATGGTCTCCCGTGCGTGTTCCTCGGCCCGGTCGTTGTCCTCCAGCCAGGTGTAGGCGGTGGCGGCGTAGAAGACCCATTTGGCGTGGTCGAACACGAAGTGGTGGTCGGGGTTGTCCGGAAGTGGGAGCCTGCCCAGGATGTCGGCTCCTCGGGTGAGGGCCTTGTCGGCTTCGCGGCGGTCGCCGATGCGGGCCAGTCCGCGGGCCTCTTGCAGGGTGAGTTGGACCATGGCGCTGGATTGGCCGGCGGCGGCCTGGCCCATGCGGGCGGAGGTGACCACGTCCTCGTAGCGGCCTTCGACGAGGGCGAACCATGCGGACATCTCGTAGGCCCAGCCCATGAGTTCGCCGTGCCCGACCTGGCGGCCCATCTCGTAGGCGGCCCGGCGGGCGGTCTCGGCCTCCTCCCGCTCACCCAGGTCGTAATGCACGCACCCGAGTAGCGCGGTCAGCCATCCGGTGATGACCAGGAGTTCCCGGTGCTGGTCCAGGGTGACCCGGCCGGACAGGAGCCGAGTGATCTGGGCGAGGCGCTTCTGTGTCCGGTCGCGCAACGTGGCGGCGGGAACGACCGGGTAGGCCCGGCACAACAGGTCGACGGCCTCGGCGAGTGCTTCGAGTGTGCCGTTCCCGACGTCGGACGCCTGGAGCTGCTGGGCGAGCTCCATCGTCCCGTACAGGTCGGCCTCGGCCCGGAGCGCGTCCGCAGGAGGCATCACGGTGGCCTCGATCAGGCGGCTCTGACCGCGCCGGTTCTGGCGGAACCCCAGAGCCTCGGGCTGCAAGCCGGTCAACTGGGTGAGGGCGACCCGGTAGGACGTGTGCGGCCAGGAGACCTCACCCGCCTCCCACCGCCGGATCCGCTCCTCGTCACAGTTCAGGCGTTCTTTTATACCGGCCGGAGTGGCGTTGATTCGGTCGGCCATATCGGCGCGAGTGAGCCGGTGCTCATTACGCCATGCTCGGAGTTGGACGTTCGGGATGTTGTCGGGCATCTCGGGTCTTCCTCGCGGCTGGGGGCTCAAGAGGGGGAAAGAAGGGGGGCTATTCGGGGGTCCTGCCATTCGGGAATTGCCGGTGGACTTGCCATCAAGCAACCACGGTACGTCAGCCCGCCTTCCGCCGCAGGGAGCGCGGTTCAAACAAGGAGATGGCGACGGTGACCCGGCCAGACGAGAACAGCGAGACACGCCCTTGCCCTGCGTGCCGGGGTCGTGGAACCAAGCTGCGCACCTCGCGCCGTGCCCTTCTCCTCGGCGAGAGCAGCGCAGATCACGAGACGTACGGAGAACAGGAATGTCTCGACTGCCTCGCAAGCGGCCGGGCCGAAGGGAACGCCAGATGAACCCGATCATGCAGGCCACCGCGGCCTTCGTCGACCACCAACGCAACCTGCACGACGCGCGTGCCCTCATGCGCCTGCGCGACGAGCTGCTGAAGCTCAAGGTCCGCGCCGAACTGCGCGACAACGACAGCTCGCTCATGATCCACCGCCCCGAGCCGGGCCTTCCGGTATGGGTCTTCGTCGGGTACGGCGGGGCCTACTACTCCTGGCAGTCCGCCGAGAAGCGCCACCCGGTGAGCGACCCGGCGGGGGCCGCCCAGGTCCTGGCCGAGTACGTCGGCCGCTGAAGACGGGCACGGCGGGGCAGTGAGCCCGTCGGCATGGAGGGTGCTCGATGAGTGTCACCCCTGCCCCGTCGTGTCTCCGCTCCCCGGCAGGCAGTAGAGCATTCGCCGCACAAGCCCACCCCCTGTGCGTGCTTCCCCCGTCTCTGCTGCCTGCCGGGGCTTCCTCATGTCGGTCGCCCTTCTCCCGGTCCGGGGTGACAGGACGGCCAGGTGGGGATACGCTCAAACTTGGTAAAACAACCTGTCGGGTGCAGGATGGTCATGATGTCGCTTGAGTCCGTACCGCCGAAGTATGCACAGCTCGTGCAGACGCTCCAACGGCGGATCGAGGCGGGAACCTATCCTCCCGGCTCGCTCCTCCCGAGCGAGAACCAGTTCATCCAGGAGTTCGGCGTCTCCCGGCCCACCGTGGTCGCCGCCCTGCGCATGCTGCGCGAACAGGGCTGGATCGACTCCCAGCAGGGCAAGGGCCGGTTTGTGCGCGGACGCCCCGCCCTGGCCTCGGCCGAACAGCCCCGACCCGGACAGGCGTACCTGATCGCTCCGGAGAACGCGTCACAGGGCGAGGTCATCGAGGCGGCGGCGATCACCGCCCCCAACCGCATCGCCTCCCTGCTCGGCCTGGCCCCGAAGAGCAAGGCGTTCCTGCGCCGGCGCCTGGTCAGCCGAGACGGGGAGCCGACCGAGATGGTCTCGCTGTGGGTGCCGGTGGAACTGTCCCAGGGCACCGACCTGACCAGCGCCGAACCTCTGGCCCAGGGCCTCCGTGAACACCTCCAGTCTCGCAAGGGCGTGCGCTTCGACCACGTGGTGGAGCAGATTACCGCCCGCATGCCCACGAGCGACGAGACCAAGCGACTCGGCATGCCGAAGAACACGCCGCTGCTGGCCGTCTACGGCGCGGTCCGGGACGCCTCGGGTACGGCGTTGGCCGTGGTGGAGGTCCTGCTCCCCGCCGATCGGCACGAACTGGAAGACGCCTACCCGATCAGCTGACAACCGGGTACTCCTGAAGCTCTGTCCAGGGATGCTGTGCAGACAGGTGTCTCGCCTCGATAGACCGGGCGATCCTTGAGCTTGGACGACCAGTAAGACCGGAGGAGTACGGCCCCGATGATTATTGCGATCAACCCGTAGACCACAACGCCGGTCTTGTTGCCCATCACAAAGGCGGTCAAGAACCCGACGACTGGTGCGCCCAGACCGAGTACCAGAAAAGCGATTCCGAAGATATCGGAGAGCTGGGCGTTCCGCGGCTCGCCGCCTATCAGTGCGAAGCCGTACATAAAGGTCAGCATCAACATGAGTGGCGTGCCCACGAGCCAGATGATGCCGATCAGGAAAAGGACCGTGCTTCCGGTCCGCTTGGTGTCGTTCGACCCCATGACTATCAGTATTCGCTGTGCAGTGAAGGCAGGGGAGCATGGGACGCTCACGATTCCGCACCCATCATCTTAGGTACTTGACCTACCAAGCTTGGCCGTCGTACCCTCAAGTCAGTTGATAGGTTAAGTGCCTATCACACGACAGGAGGAAATCGTCATGGCTCTGCAAGGCCCCATCCCCGTCACCTTCGCCCAGGTCTTCCCGCACGGCTGCTACGTCGTCGGGGAGGTCGAGGCGGTCAAGGACTTCGACGCCTCGACCAACGGCCGGTTCGTCCAGGCCCGCGACAAGTCCACCGGAGAGCTGGTGTGGCAGGTCGCGGTCATGGACGCCGACCCGGCCGTCAAGCCCGGACAGAAGACCGTCGCCGTCAAGATCCTCGCCCCGGTCCAGCCCGTGCCCCCGGCACCCATGCCGGGCCTGCCCTTCACCCCGGTCGAGTTCGACCACGTCACCGTCACGCCCTACGTCAACGGCACCGGACGCCTCGCCTACTCGATCAAGGTCCGCGAGATGCGCGCCCCGCGCACCGGTCCCGCTCCCGCCAAGCCCGCCACCGCTGCCACCACCGCGAAGGACGCCGCCTGATGACCCGTCGTAGGAACCACCGCGTCAGCATCATCAACCTCAACACCGGCCGGGGCGCCCGCGCGACCAGCCACCCCTACCCGGCCCGCACGCCGGTCCTGGCGCTCGACTTCGGAGCCGTCTCGGTCCTGGTCACCACCACCGCCAGCGACCGGGTGACCGCCGCCGACGTCGAGTTCGCCCGCCAGCTCGCCCGTGAGGCCCAGACGTTCGCCCGCTCGGTCGAACGCTCCTTCCACGGGATGCCCGATGGCACGGGCCTCGCGGCCTGACATGGAAACGGGGCCGCTGGAACTGGTCCTTCCGGCGGCCCCTCGTCTCCCCAGATGCGATTCAAGAGAGAGCTGAAGTCTAATGTTCAAGAAACTGCCCGGAGACGAGGCCCGAACCCTCGTCTCCACCACCCCGGACACCGCCGTCGTCTTCCGCCCGGCCGTCGTCCAGACCCCGGCCATCATCACCATCGTCATCTTCGCCTGGCGGCTCCTGTCCGGCCTCGTCCGGCTCACCTGGCGTCACCCGATCGCCCTGGCCGTGCTCACCGCCCCCGCCGTCCTCGGCTGGCTGTACGGCTGGCGCGTCGCCCTGGTCGCGGTCACGATCCCCCTCTCCGTCCTTGGCCCCTGGGCACTGTTCGACCGACCGACCTTCAATGCCTGGGTCGGCTGGCGGCTGCTGGCCTGGTGGCGGCTGATCTGGGTCTACCGGCGGCACTGGCAGCCGGTGATGATGATCTCCGGGCTCGGCCGTCACCTCCGGGGCCGCGACTGCCTGCCCCGCATGCTCAAGGTCACCTGCACCTCGTGGGCCGACGTGGTCACCGTGAAGATGCTCAGCGGGCAGGCCGTCAAGGACTGGGCCGACCGGACCGACCACCTCGCGCACGGCTTTGGAGCGGTCTCCTGCCGGGTCACCGTGGCCCGCGCCGGCCGGTTGCTGCTCACCTTCCCCCGGTGCGATCCGCTGGCCGTACCCCTTCCGGCCGTCTCCGTTCCCGAGACGCCGTCAGTCGGCCCGGTGGAGGTCGGCAAGCAGGAGAACGGGCAGCCGTGGCGGCTCAAGGTCCACGGGACTCACGTCCTGGTCGCCGGGGCCACCGGGGCGGGCAAGGGGTCCGTCATCTGGTCGGCGGTCCGCGGGCTCCTCCCCGCCGCCCGGGCCGGGCTGGTGGAGCTCTGGGCGCTGGACCCGAAGCTCATGGAACTGTCCTACGGCCGGGCCGTCTTCGGCGACCGGTACGCGGCCTCTCCCAAGGAGTGCGCCGACCTGCTCGACGAGGCGGTCTCGGTCATGCAGGAGCGGGCGGGTCGCTTCGCCGGGATTCAGCGCAACCACATCCCGACCGTGGATGACCCGTTCGTCCTGGTGATCGTCGACGAGGTCGCGTTCCTGACCGCCTACCAGTCCGACAAGGGGCTACGGCAGCGCATCACGGCCGCGCTCGCCACCCTGACCACGCAGGGCCGGGCGGTCGGCGTCGGCGTCCTGGCGGCTCTCCAGGACCCGCGCAAGGAGGTCATGAACATCCGCAACCTCTTCCCCGACAAGATCGCGCTCCGGCTCGACGAGTCCGAACAGGTGGACATGGTCCTCGGTGACGGTGCCCGCGACCGGGGCGCGCTGGCCGACCACATCTCGCCGATCCCGGAGCAGGGCGCGGGCGTCGGGTTCGTCCGGCTCGAAACCAGTCCCGACCCGATCCGGGTCCGCGCGGCCTACGTCTCCGACGCCGACATCCGCGCCATGGCCCGCGACTTCGTCAGGGGTGAGGCCGCGTGACCCTGGCCCACTTCCTCGACAACCTGCGCTGCTCGATCTGCGGCATCCTCAACGCGCTCTGGCTCGACCCCGTCCGTGGCCTGGTCGAGTGCCAGGAGTGCGGACAGCGGGCGCTCGCCTTCCCGGAGATCGGAGAGGGCGAATGACCGAAGCGCAGACCACGCTCCCGGAGTCCCCGGCCCGGCTGGTGAGGACCGTCCTGCCCTCCGCTCTGGAGGTCCTGGAGGCGGTGGCCGTACAGAACGGCGTCTGCATCCGGCCCGTGCCGCTCAAGCGGATCGACCTGGCGACCGGCAGGGCCGAGATCGTCGACGTGCCGTGCGGCGCGACCCTGGAGAGCAAGTGCCCGGCCTGCGCCAAGCGGAACCGGCAGCTCCGCATGGCCCAGTGCCGGGAGGGCTGGCACCTCGACCACGAACCGGTCGTCGTCAAGAACGATCCCGACGAGGAACAGCGGCGGCTCGTCGAACAGCGGGCGGACCTCCAGGCGGTGCGGGACCGGGTGGAAGAGGCCGGCGACTCCACCGCCGACCTCGACGCGGTCATCTCCGACCTGGACGCCCAGATCAGAGCGGCCGGGGTCCGCGGTGAGGTCCTGCCCGACGACCGGCCCAAGCGCACCCGTTCGACCCGGCGGCGACAGGACGCCCCCGACCTGCCCAAGCGGACCCGGGAGGCGCGGACCGTGGGGCAGACCTTCACGGCTCCGGACGGGAAGACCTACCGGCCGTCGCTGTTCGTCACGCTCACCCTGCCCGGCTACGGCAGGGTCCGGCAGGACGGCACCCCCGTCGACCCGGACACCTACGACTACGTCCGGGCGGCCCGCGACGCGCTGCACTTCTCCAAGCTCGTCGACCGGTTCGTGCAGAACCTCCGGCGCGTGGCGGGCTATGACGTGCAGTACTTCTCCTCCGTCGAACCACAGCGACGGCTCGCCCCGCACCTGCACATGGCGATCCGGGGCATCCTGCCCCGCAAGGAGATCAAGGCCATCGCCGCCGCGACCTACCACCAGGTGTGGTGGCCCCCGGTCGAGACGGTCGTCTTCGAGGGCGACCACCTGCCCGTCTGGGTGGAGCGGCCCGAGCGGGCGGAGCCGTACCCGGACCGGCAGGCCGGCGACTACCTCGACCCGGCGACGGGGGAGCTGCTGCCCACCTGGGACCAGGCGCTCGACCGGCTCGACGCCGACTCCGGCGCGGAGCCGTTCCACGTGCTGCGCTTCGGCGTCCAGGTGGACGTTCAGGGCGTGCTCGCCGGGACCCCGGACGCCGACCAGTGCATCCGCTACCTCGGCAAGTACCTGACCAAGTCGGTCGGCGAGTGCCACACTCCGGAGACCGACGCCCAGCGGCGCCACGTGCAGCGCCTGGCCGACGTGCTGCGCTACGAGCCGTGTGCGCCGACCTGCCCGAACTGGCTCCGGTACGGCGTGCAGCCCAAGAACGCCAAGGCGGGCATGCGGCCCGGTGCCTGCCGGTCCAAGGCGCACAAGCCCGAACACCTCGGCTACGCGGGCCGCCGGGTCCTGGTCTCCCGCAAGTGGTCCGGCAAGACCCTCCGCGAGCACAAGGCCGACCGGCGGGCCTGGGTGATGGAAGCGCTCGGCCTCACCGACGACCAGCCCGCCGACCGCTACGCCTGGCGGCCGGTCGTGGCCGGTGACCCCGATCTGCTGCCCCGTGCCCGTCGCCTGCTCAGACAGATCTCCGAACGCCAGCGGTGGCGCAAGGCCATGCAGCAGGCGGAGGCGAGAGCGACGGGACAACAAGATCTTTCGGCAACTCCACTGGCCGCGTGACGGGAGAACCCATTGGACGAACTTCTCAAGGCCCATGAGGCCGCCGCCTTGCTTCACACCTCCGAGCGCTTCGTCCGCCGACTGATCGCGGAACGCCGGATCGAGTTCGTGAAGATCGGCCGACACGTCCGCATCCGGGAGTCGGCCCTGCTCGCCTTCATCGCCGCCGGGACGGTCGAACCCCTGGCGGCCTCCGACGTCACAGGGAGGGCGGCCTGATGGCCAACAGAGACGGTCGCCGACGTTTCGGCAACATCCGCAAGCGTGAGTCCGGTCGCTACCAGATCCGGTACCCCGGCCCGGACGGGCAGATGCGCAGCGGCACCGAGACGTACGAGCGCAAGAGCGACGCCGAACGGGCGCTGTCGCTGATCGAGGCGCAGATCATCAGGGGTGAGTGGACCGACCCGGAGCGCGGCAAGGTCAAGCTCAAGGACTACGCCGAGACGTGGATCTCCCAGCGGCCCGGCCTCCGGCCTCGCACGGTCGACCTCTACCGCTGGCTCCTCAAGAAGCACGTCACCCCGCATCTCGGCAACGCGGCCATCGGGAAGATCTCCACCTCGATGATCCGGCAGTGGCGGGCCGACCTGCTCGGCAACGGCGTCTCGGTCTCCGTGGCGGCCAAGGCGTACCGCCTGCTGCGGGCCGTACTGATGACGGCGGCCGAAGAGGACCACATCATCCCGCGTAACCCGTGCCGGATCCGAGGTGCCGGCGACGAGCACGCCCAGGAACGGCCGGTGCTCACCGTGGCACAGGTCTTCGAGCTGGCCGATCTCGTGGGCCGCCGACCGGTCGGCAACGTACGCAAGCTCAAGGAGAACGCCTACCGGCTCCGCTTCCAGCGGCACGGCGAGATGCGCACCCATCCCGAGATCTTCGGCAACCGCGCCGACGCCGAGCGGGCGCTGTGGAAGATGGGCATGGACGGCCGGGTCGACTGCACCCATGACCGGCGCTTCCGCGCCCTGGTGCTCCTGGCCACCTTCGCCAGTCTGCGCTGGGGCGAGGTGAGCGCGCTGCGCCGCAGTGACCTCGACCTCGACGCGGGGACGGTGCGCGTCCGGGCGGCCTACGTCGAGCGCTCCACGGGGGAGCTGGTCCTCGGCCCGCCCAAGTCCAAGGCCGGGCGGCGCATCGTCGGCATCCCGCAGGGGATCGTCCCGGCGCTCCGTGAACACCTGGACACCTACGTCCAGGCCGATCCGGGCGCGCTCGTCTTCCCCGGCGCCAAGGGCGGACCGCTCCGCCGCAGCGGCTTCAACACCCGCACGCGCTGGGTGGACGTGGTCCGGGAGATGGGCCTGCCCGGCCTGCACTTCCATGATCTGCGTCACACGGGCAACATGCTCGCTGCCGAGTCGGGCGCGGGGCTCAAGGACCTGATGGCGCGGATGGGGCACGACAACGTGCGCGCCGCGATGATCTATCAGCACGCCGTACGGGGTGCCGATCGGACGATCACGGACGCGATCGATCGGCAGATCATCCGGCGCGATGACGACGAGGACGGTCCGGCCGGTGCGCTGGTCCCGGCGGGTTAATGGCCCGCCAATGGCCCGAGAAGATCAAAGAGCTCCAGAAACGATCAAGGCCCGGGTCGGTATTCTCTCCCTGACCTGGGCCTTGGCGATTGGAGCGGGTGACGGGAATCGAACCCGCGCTGTCAGCTTGGGAAGCTGATGTTCTGCCATTGAACTACACCCGCAGCGGCGTGCCGCGTCCCCCACTGTAGCGGAAACTCCGACCACTCTGGACCCTCCGCGGGCCCGAGTTTCCCGGCCGTCCGGAGCCGGTCGAGGCCGGTGGCCTCGCCCCGCCGGACTCGCCCGCGTTGGTAGGTTGCCTCACGTGCTGCTTTCCGATCGTGACATTCTTGCCGAGATCGAGTCCGGGCGGGTCGAGATCGATCCGTTCGAGCCGGAGATGATCCAGCCGTCCAGTGTCGACGTGCGGTTGGACCGTTATTTCAGGGTCTTCGAGAACCACCGTTACCCGCACATCGACCCGGCCGCCGAGCAGCCCGATCTCACCCGCATGGTCGAACCCGACGGGGACGAGGCGTTCATCCTGCACCCCGGGGAGTTCGTCCTCGCCAGCACCTATGAGGTCATCACCCTTCCCGACGACATCGCCTCCCGCCTGGAGGGGAAGAGCTCACTCGGCCGCCTCGGCCTGCTCACCCACTCCACGGCCGGGTTCATCGACCCGGGCTTCAGCGGGCACGTGACGCTGGAGCTCTCCAACGTCGCGACGTTGCCGATCAAGCTCTGGCCTGGGATGAAGATCGGCCAGCTGTGCATGTTCCGGCTCAGCTCGCCTGCGGCGCACCCCTACGGGTCGGAGAAGTACGGTTCCCGTTACCAGGGCCAGCGGGGTCCGACGCCGAGCCGCTCCTACCTGAACTTCCACCGCACCCGGGTCTGACGCGCACCCGGGTCTGACACTGCACCCGGATCTGGCGCCGCACCGGTTCCACCGCCGACCACGGACCGTGACCGGTGGAGACGGGCGGGGCGCACGTCCGGTTCCGGAGCCGGGCACGCGGCCGTGGCGGTGGTGGCCGGACCGGATCCGGGAGGGTCCGGATCAGATCCGGGAGGGGTTCGCGCCGCGCTCGGGCCCGGGGTCGGGTCCGGCCCCAAGGCCCGGTCCGAGTCCTGTCCGGGGCTCCGGTCCGAGTCCCCTCCCGAGTTCCGGCCCGAAACCCGTCCCGCGGCCCGCTCCCGTTCCGTCCGCGCCGGATTCCGTCCCCGAGCCGCCGTTGAAGAGGAGCAGCCCGGGGACGAACAGGGCGAGCAGCGGCAGCAGGGCGGTGGCGGCGCTGACCGTCAAAAAGAGGTCGGGGCCCAGCGCGTGGGAGAGCGGCACGGTCAGGGCGAGGGCGACAGGGGCCGTGCTCAGCGCCGCCATCCATTCCAGTGAGGCCACCCGGGCCTGGCGGTCGGGCCGGACGGTGCGGAGCATGCCGAGGATCCACTCGATGGCGGAGATCTCCAGTCCGATCCCGGCCAGCAGATAGGAGGTGAAGACCCAGCCGGGGACGACGGGCTCCATCAGGGCCAGGGGCACCAGGCCGTACGGCAGGAGCCCGACCATGGCGACGAGACCGGGTCGCCGGGGCGACAGGCGCATGGCGACGACCGCGCCGATCAGGCCGCCGAGGGAGAGGGCCGCCAGGGTGAGGCCGTACATGCCGTCCAGCACGGACCGGTACGGCGAGGCGGTGGTGACCGGGAGCAGCACCTGGGCGGGGGCCACGACGAAGGTCTGGTGCAGCGCGGTGACGGAGATCACGACGGCCATCCAGGGGCGGCGGGACACCTCGGTGACGCCCTGGCGGATCTCGGCGGAGACCGGCAGCCGCAGTTCGTGCACGGCCGGCGGTTCGTCGACCCGGCGGAGCAGCAGGGCGCTGACCGCGAAGCCGGCCACGGCGAGCCAGAGGGCCGCCCGCGGGTCCAGCAGCGTGACCGCCAGGGCGCCGGCGACGGATCCGGTGGCCGCGCCGATCCGCCAGGAGGCGCTGGTCATGCCGACGCCCGTGCGGTGGAGGTCCCCGGGCAGGACGGAGGCGAGGCAGGCCTGGAAGGCGGGCCGGAAGAACGCCTCGGTCCCGCCGGCGAGGAAGACCGCGGCGCCGAGCAGGACCGGTTCGGGGGCGGGCCAGAGGGCCACGGTGGCGACGGTCAGCACCAGCGCGAGCTGGGAGAGCGCCATCACGACCTTGCGGGGTAGCCGGTCGGCCCAGACCCCGCCGAAGACGGCGAAGGCGACGAGCGCCACCAGGCGGCCGGCGAGGACCACGCCGACGGCCGTGCCGTCCGGGTCGGTCCGGAGGAGGATGGTCACCACGGCGATGGGGAAGACGTGGTCGGCGGCCACCGAAACCGTCAGACTCCACCAGAGCAGACGAAACGGACGCTCTCGCCATACTTCGCGGGCCCCCATGTACGACCAGTATTCGTCATAACATGGTCAAACTCCAGCAAACCGCCCGGCTGGAAAGCTGAGGCCAAAGCTCCTCCAATCGGTGTGTCGCCGGGCGTACGAGGGGTAGCGATCGGGGGAAGAGCAGGTTCCCAACGGGTGAAGTTCGCATTTCCGCTGGTAACCCTTACTCTTCTCTGCGGACCATCCCCGCACATCTGGAGATCGACGTGCGCCTGCGTCTCACACCTAGTGAGGACAGTTACTACGACCTGTTCGCCGACTCGGCGAACAACCTGGTCACAGCGTCCCGTCTGCTGGTCGAGATCATCGCCGAAGGATCGGACAGGAAGGCGCTGGCCGAGAAGATGCGGGCATGTGAGCACGCGGGTGACGAGCGCACCCACGCGATCATGAACCGCCTCAACGAGAGCTTCATCACACCGTTCGACCGCGAGGACATCTACCGTCTCGCGGCCAACCTGGACGACGTGATGGACTACATGGAGGCCGCCGCCGACCTGATCGAGCTGTACCAGATCGACCACCTGCCCAGGGAGGTCGTCCAGCAGGTCGAGGTCCTGGAGCGCGCCGCCGAGCTGACCGCCGAGGCCATGCCCCGGCTGCGCTCGATGCGCAACCTGAACGAGTACTGGATCGAGGTCAACCGCCTGGAGAACCAGGCCGACCAGGTCTACCGCCGGTTGCTGGCCAAGCTCTTCAGCGGAGAGTACGACGCGCTCACCGTCATGAAGATGAAAGAGGTCATCGACCAGCTGGAGGGCGCCGCCGACGCCTTCGAGCACGTGGCCAATACGATCGAGTCGATCGCGGTCAAGGAAAGCTAAGTGGACCTCACGCTCGCCCTGGTCATCGGCGTGGTGGTCGTGGCGCTGGTGTTCGACTACACCAACGGCTTCCACGACGCCGCGAACGCGATCGCGACCTCGGTCTCGACCCGCGCCCTGACCCCGAGAGCCGCCCTGTTCATGGCCGCGGCGATGAACTTCCTCGGTGCCCACCTCGGCACCCAGGTGGCGCAGACCGTCGGAAAGGGCATCATCGACGCCCCCCAGGGAAGCCACGGCCTCGTCATCGTCTGCGCGGGCCTGATCGGCGCCATCACCTGGAACATGATCACCTGGTACTTCGGCCTGCCCTCCTCCAGCAGTCACGCGCTGATCGGAGGCCTGGTCGGATCGGCGCTCGCCTCGGCGAGCGTCGTGCACTGGGACGGAGTGGTGGCGAAGGTCGTCATCCCGATGATCCTGTCCCCGCTGGTCGGCTTCACGCTCGCCGGCGCCATCATGATCGCTCTTCTGTGGATCTTCCGGCACGCCCACCCGGGCCGGGCCAACCGGGGCTTCCGCCACGCCCAGACGGTCTCGGCGGCGGCCATGGCGCTCGGCCACGGCCTGCAGGACGCGCAGAAGACGATGGGCGTGATCTTCCTGGCACTGGTGGTCGGCGGTTACGCGAACACCGGTGATCCGATCCCGCAGTGGGTGATCCTGGCCGCCGCCGCGGCGATCTCGCTGGGCACCTACGCGGGCGGCTGGCGGATCATGCGCACGCTCGGCCGCCGGATCATCGCCCTGGACCCCCCGCAGGGGTTCGCGGCCGAGTCCGCCGCCTCGACGGTGCTGTACGTGGCGGCGATCGGCTTCGGCGCGCCGATCTCCACCACCCACACCATCACCAGCGCCATCATGGGCGTGGGCGCCACCAAGCGCCTGTCGGCCGTGCGCTGGGGCGTGGCCGGCAACATCGTGACCGCCTGGATCCTGACGATCCCGGCCGCCGCGCTGGTCGCGGCGCTGTCCTACTACGCGCTGCACTGGATGGTCGAGTAGCCGTCCGGGTGTGCGGGCGCCGGCCGGAGGGCCGGCGCCCTTTCGTCATCTCCGGTACATCACGTCGGTGTCGAAGCGGGTGAACCCCAGCCCCTGGTAGAGGCGGACCGCCCCGGTGTTGCTCTCGTCGACGTAGAGCATCACCTCGGACAGGCCGAGGGAGCGCAGGTGGGCCAGGCCCGCCAGGGTCAGCGACCGGCCCAGCCCCGCCCCCTGCTCGCCGGGGTCCACGCCGACCACGTAGACCTCGCCGATGGGCTCGTCCCCCTGCTCGCCGGCTCCGTGCACCTTCGTCCAGTGGAAGCCGACCGGCCGCTCCCCGCGCACCGCCAGGAAGAAGCCCGCCGGGTCGAACCACGGCTCCCGCTCGCGCCGCCGCAGATCCTCCAGTGTCCAGGCGCCCTGCTCGGGGTGGTGGGCGAAGGCGCGGGCGTTCAGCGCCACCCACGCCTCGGCGTCGGCCGCCGGGTCGAAGGTGCGCAGCCGTACCCCCTCGGGGAGGGTGAAGCCGGGGAGCGGGGCCGACAGCGGGCGCCGCATCTGCCACAGCTCCCTGACCTTCTCCAGGCCCTCCGCACGCGCGAGCGCCCCGGCCCCGGGGTGCCCGCCGTGCGCCCACAGGCGCAGCCCGTCCCCGGCCCGCTCCAGTACGGCCTGCAGCAGGCGGCGCCCGTGCCCCCGCCTCCGGAAGGCGGGGTGGACGACCAGCTCGCCGCTCGGGCCCTCGCCCGGATCCCCGGGGTCACCCGGGTCGACGTGCGCGTAACCGGCGAGGTCGCCGTCCGCGTACAGGAGCACGTCCGTCGCGCGCTCGTCGCCGCCGTGGCGGAGGTGGAGCACCACGTGCTCGTCGAGGGGTCTGACCCCGTCGGCCTCCGTGGCGGCCTCCACCAGCGCCAGCACGGCCGCCGCCTCCCGCCCGTCGAGTCGTTCCCGGTGTTCCACGCGTACGTCCATGCTTGTGGACTCTAGGCCGCGCTCCGGCTCGCGGGATCGCCGGGGACTGGCAGAAGCCGCCATCCACCGGCCGGGTGAATCGTTACCTTGCGGACATTCGATGCATAGACAACAGCTCTAGTGTCGTCATTCATGATGTCCCGTTCCTTCCAGCGGCTGGCCCTGGCCGGTGCTCTCGCATCCGCCGGCCTCATGTTCGCGACGGGACCGGCAGAGGCGGGCAACAGGCCCGCCAAGACGGTTCCGGTCCGCCTGCTCTCCCTCAACGACTTCCACGGCCACCTGGAGCCCCCGACCGGGTCGTCGGGGCGCCTGGTCGACGAGACCGGCGCCACGGTCGAGGCCGGCGGCGCCGCTTACATCGCGGCCCACATGGAGCAGCTCACCGACTCCAACACCATCAAGGTCGCCCAGGGCGACCTGATCGGCGCCACCCCGCTCATCTCGGCGGCCTTCCACGACGAGCCGTCCGTCGAGTTCCTCGGCAAGATCGGCATCACCACCTCGGCCGTGGGCAACCACGAGTTCGACGAGGGGTACGACGAGCTCAAGCGCATCATGTACGGCGGCTGCCACCCGGTGGACGGCTGCTCGCCCGCCGGGCAGTGGAAGGGCGCCAAGTACGACTACATCGGCGCCAACGTCATCCTCAAGCGGAACACCGGCGGCGCCGAGAAGGACGCGCTCGCCGCGCTCGGCAAGAACACCGGCGCCATCCGCGGCCTGCTCCGCCAGTACGGCGTGCCGGCGCTGCCCCCGGTCTCCATCCGCTGGATGAACGGCGTGCCGGTCGGCTTCATCGGCCTGGTCACCCGGACCACTCCGAACATCGTCACCGCCGAGGGCATCAAGGACCTGGAGTTCGTCGACGAGGTCAAGGCCGCCAACGTCGCCTCCAAGCTGCTCAAGCTGGTCGGCGTCAGGGCCCAGGTCGTGCTCGTGCACGAGGGCGACCAGGTCACCCCGGGCCAGTCGCCCGACGCGTGCAGCGCTCAGCCCGGCGCGGGCAACCGCATCGCCACCCAGGTGGACGCCGAGATCGACATGATCCTCAGCGGCCACTCCCACCAGGCGTACCTGTGCACCGTGACCGACCCCAAGGGCGGCAAGCGCCTGTACAGCCAGGGCGGCTCGTTCGGCCGGGTGATCACCAAGGTCGACTTCCGGGTGGACACCCGCACCCGCGACGTGGTGCGCTCCTCCGTGGTCGCCGACAACCAGGTCGTGACCCGGACCGTCACCCCCGACCCGGAGATCTCCCAGTTCGTCCAGACCTGGAAGGACCGGGTCTCCACGGTTGCGAACAAGCCGATCGGCAAGATCACCGCGGACATCGTGAACACCGCGGCCCCCTCCGGGGAGTCGCCGCTGGGCAACCTCATCGCCGACGGCCAGCTCGCCGCCGCCAAGAACGGCGGCAACGCCCAGATCGCCCTGATGAACCCGGGCGGCGTGCGGGCGAGCCTCACCTACGCGAGCTCTCCCGCCGGCGAGGGCGACGGCGTGGTGACCTACGGCGAGGCCTTCACGGTCCAGCCGTTCAACAACCTGCTGCAGGTGGTCACGCTCACCGGCGCCCAGCTCAAGACCGTGCTGGAGCAGCAGTTCCCCGGCGGGCCCAACAACCAGGCGTTCACGAAGATCCTTCAGCCGTCGTCGAACTTCACCTACTCCTACAGCGCGAGCGCGCCGTGGGGGTCGAAGATCTCCGACATGAAGATCGACGGGGTTCCCGTGACGGACACCCAGACGATCCGGGTCGCCGCCAACAACTTCCTCGTCGGCGGCGGTGACGCCTTCGCCGCCTTCACCGAGGGCACCGACGTGTGGAGCGGCCCGCTCGACATCGACGCCTTCGCCGCCCACTTCGCGGCGAACCCGGTGATCGCGCCTCCGGTGCCGGACCACATCACGGTCACGCCGTAGGAGCGCGCCGCAGGACCGGCCGCCCGTCCCCGAGCGCGGGGCGGGCGGCCTTCCCATGTCCCGCCGGGGTGTGCCTCTCGTGCGGTGCCGGGGCTCCTCCCGGGTCGCGCCGAGGTCGCCTCCCCATGGAGGGTCCGGGCGTGCGCGGGCCGTCCCGCTCCGCCCCTCCCGGTCCACGGGCCCCACCGGCGGGGCCTACGGGGCCGTCCAGAGCCTGCCCGCGGGGTACGGCGGAGCCGTTAGACGTGACGGGAACCGAAACGGTGCCATCTTCTCCATGTGATCTGCATCACATGAATCCGATCACTCATCGTGTGTGATCCATTACGTCACATGAGTAACATTCGCCACAATCGCCTGCTCGCCTGCGGAAATGCGGTGCGACTTCGCAGGGTCCCGAGGTCCTCCGGGAAGTCACGAGACGGTAACGGCGAATGCGTGCGCTTCCGGAAGGTTCCGGATCGGCTTCCGCTTTTCAAGATCGGGCCTGTATGTTCCTGGCTATCCCTTT